>NZ_JBSFMM010000028.1:0-64700 GCF_053599555.1 Streptomyces sp. NPDC000941 | reverse complement strand
TGTCGATGAACCGCGGCCGCGGCCGGGCCCGGTCGGCGGGAACGACGATCTGAACCAGCACCCCCTCACGTTCGGCATAGAGCGTACGCAGGACCTCGTGCCGCGCCGTGAGGTCGGCCAGTGCCGCGGTCAGTGCGTCGCGGTCCACCGCCCCCTGGATCCGGGTGACCATCGGGACATTGTGCGTCGCGTCGGGGCCGTGCAGCCGATGCAGGAACCACAGGCCACGCTGGACGGGGGACAACGGCAGCACCTCGGGGCGCGGCACGACCGCCACCACCCCCGGTGGTGTCCGGTCGGCCGACTCCTCGGCGAGGCGCGGGGCCAGTTGGGCGACGGTCGGCGCTTCGAACAGGGTGCGCACCTTCAGCCGGACGCCGAACCGGACCCGGATGCGGTTGATCAGTCGGATGGCGAGCAGAGAATGGCCGCCCAGGTCGAAGAAGCTGTCGTCGGGGCCGACCCCGGTCATCCCCAGCACCTCGGCGAACAGCGCGCCCAGCGTCCGTTCGGGCTCGCCCAGGGCCGCCGGCCCATCGGGGCCCGGGGCGTGCGCCGGGGGCGTCGGAAGGGCCTTGCGGTCCAGCTTGCCGTTCGGCGTGAGCGGCAGGGCGTCGATGGCGATGACGGCGGACGGAACCATGTACTCGGGAAGCGCCGACCGGACGTGATCGCGGAGCTCGGTGGCGTTCGGCACCCGGCCCGGCGCGGGCACCACATACGCCAGCAGCCGCTGTTCATGGGCCACCACGACGGCGCGGGCCACCGACTCGTGCGCGTCCAGCACCGCCTCGATCTCCCCGGGTTCGATGCGGAAACCGTGCACCTTGACCTGGTCGTCCACCCGGCCCAGGAACTCCAGCGCGCCGTCGCGGGTCCGTCGGCCCAGGTCACCGGTGCGGTACATGCGGGCGCCCGAGCCGTCGCCGTACGGGTCGGCCACGAACCGCCCCGCGGTCAGGCCGGGGCGGGACAGATAGCCATGGGCCAGCTGTGCGCCCGCGAGGTAGAGCTCCCCCACGGCACCCGGGGGCACCGGCCGCAGGGCCGTGTCCAGGACGTAGACCCGGGTGTTCCAGACCGGGCGGCCGATGGGGACCGGATCCACGCCGGGGACGACCTGGGCGGCCGTCACATCCACCGATGCCTCGGTCGGGCCGTAGAGGTTGTGCAGCTCGGCGGTCGGCAGGACCTGGTGGAAGCGTCCGGCGAGCGACGCCGGCAGGGCCTCGCCGCTGCAGATGACGCGCCGCACAGTGGTGCACCCGACCGCCGACGGCTCTGCCTCGAGCGCGTCCAGAAACGCTTCGAGCATCGACGGCACGAAGTGCGCCGTGGTGATCCCCTCGGACTCGATGAGCTCGGAGAGATAGGCCGGGTCGCGGTGGCCGTCGGGCTCGGCCACGACCAGCGTGGCCCCGGTGACCAGCGGCAGGAAGAACTCCCACACCGACACGTCGAAGCTCGCGGAGGTCTTCTGCAGCACCCGGTCGGCGCCGCTCAGCCCGTACTCGTGCCGCATCCACAGCAGTCGGTTGACGATGCCCGCATGCGGCACGACCACACCCTTGGGGCGGCCGGTGGAGCCCGATGTGTAGATCACGTACGCGGGCAGGCTCGGAGCGTACGCCTTCGGCAACTCAGCGGGCGGGCCGTCCGGCGCCGCCCCGTCCAGGACGAGGACCGGACGGGCGTCGTCCAGCATGAAGGCGGTCCGCTCGGCCGGATACCGGGTGTCAAGCGGCAGATAGGCCGCCCCTGTACGGTGCACCGCGAGCAGCGTCGCCACCAGCTCCACCGAGCGCGGCAGCGCGACCGCCACCGTCTCCCCCGGCCCCGCGCCTTTCCCGGCGAGCACCCGCGCCAGCCGCTCCACCCGTGCGTCCAGGTCCGCGTACGTCAGCCGCTCATCACGGAAGACCAGCGCGGTCGCGTCGGGTGTCCGCGCCACCTGCGCGCGGAACAGCTCCGGCAGGGTCGTGGACGGCACCTCGTGGGCGGTGTCGTTCCACCCGTCCACGGCCCACGCGCGCTCGTCCGCGACCAGCACGTCCAGTCGGCCCACCGGCTGTTCCGGGTCTGCCGCCACTTGCTCAAGCAGGCGGACCAGTCGCTGCGCGAGCGATTCGGCCGTGTGTGGGTCGAAGAGATCGCGACGGTAGGCGATCCGGCCGTGAAGGCGGCCGTCGGGCCCTTGTTCGGCGAGGTCGAAGGCAAGGTCGAACCGGAGGTCGTACGCGTCCGCCGCGAGGGGGCCCACCATCACCTGGCAGAGCGGATGCCGTGCTGGATCGAACGGCAGGTCCTGGTGCTCGTGGGCCGTCAGGAGCGTGGTATGGACCTGGGTGAGAAGGTCGTCGAAGCCGCTGTCCCCAGAGAGGTCGACGCGCAGTACCAGGGTGTTCGCGAAGCGGCCGATCAGGTCCCGCGACTCGCCGTGGGGTCGGCCGGAGACCGGTATGCCGAGCGGGATGTCGTCGCCCGCGCCGACGCGGTGCAGCAGGGCGGCGACGGCTGCCTGCGCCACCGCCGACATGCTGATACCTCGGCTGAGGGCCCATTCGCGCAGCGCCCGCGCCGGCTCCGCGCCGACCGTGAAGTCCACGGTGGCGGCCTGTCGGCCGGGCACCTGCCTCCGAGGCCGGTCGACGGGCAACCTCAGCTCCTCGGGCAGGCCGGCCAACTGATCGGTCCAGTAGTCGCGTTGCCGATCCCCCAGCTGCTCAAGCCGGTTGGCCGCCGCGGTCACGTGATCGGCGTAACGGGGCGCAGGGCCCCACTGTGGCGCCCTGCCACCCGTGCGCGCCGTGTAGGCGGTGTCGAAATCCCTGAGCAGCGGGCGTACGGACCAGGTGTCGATGGCGATGTGGTGGACGGTCAGGACGAGGGTGGCGTCCTGTGGGCCGGTGGCGATGAGTTCGGCGTGCAGGGGAAGGTCGGTGGACAGGTCGATGACGTGGGCACAGGCCCGGGCGATGGCATGCTCCGCCTGCTCGGCCGTGGTGTCGGTGAACCGCGGCCGCGGCCGGGCCCGGTCGGCGGGAACGACGATCTGAACCAGCACCCCCTCACGTTCGGCATAGAGCGTACGCAGGGCCTCGTGCCGCGCCGTGAGGTCCGTCAGCGCGGCGGTGAGCGCCTCCCGGTCCACCACGCCCTGGATCCGGGTCACCACCGGGACATTGTGCGTCCCGTCGGGGCCGTGCAGCTGATACAGGGACCACGGGCCACGCTGCGCCGGGGACAAGGGCAGCACTTCGGGGCGAGGTGCTGTTGACGCCGCGGGACCATGTGAGGACTTCTTTTCGGGCATTACCATCGACCTGCCAATCTTCGCTCACACTATGGCGTCAACCACTGGGGTCCGCAGCTTAATTGTGCTCTGTGGCACGTCGGCCGAGGATGCCCTCTGTGATGTTTACGGAATCGCGGGGCGCTCGAAAGGGATATATCGCAAATGAATGATTTCGAACCTCGTCTGATAGAGGCGCTGCAACCGGTGCGCCACTTCTTCCTGGCGCAGGCGATCGAGTTCGGCCTGACCTCTGGGCTGCTGGACGAACTGGCTGCCGACCGGACGACAGCCGACCGGTCACCGGCGGATGTGGCGAAACGGTTGAGTATGGACCCCGAACGCCTCCTCGGCCTCCTGCGCTACTTCGCGACCGAGGGCATCGTGCGCGATCCCGAGACCTCCCCACGGCTGACGCACAAGGGGGAGGAGACGCGTCGGTTCCGACCGTGGTACGAGCTGCTGATCGGCGGGTATTCCGCGACCCTTGGGGAACTGCCGGCCGTCATGGCCGACCCGGGGGCGTATGCGGGACGTAACGGCGGCATGGTGGGCCTGGGCAGCTGCGGGATCAGCCGCCACGATGCCATACCTCTGGTACGGCGCCTGCTGGCGCTGCTGCCGGAGGAGCCCGCGGTCGTGGTCGATCTCGGCTGCGGGGACGGCTCGTTCCTGCTCGAAATCCGCGCGGACGGGGGCCGGGGAATCGGCATCGACCCGGACGCGAGCAGTATCGCGCGCGCCCGTGCGCTCTCCCGGGAACAAGGACGCGGGTCGGAGATGACGTTCGATGTGTCCACGGCTCAGGATTTCCTGTCCCGCAAACTCGATCTGCCGCACCGCTCGGCCTGCTTCATCACCGCGTTTTCCCTTCAGGAAGTTCTGGAACAGCGCGACCGCGGGGCAGTGGTCGACCTTGTGCGCTCCGCTCTGGAGCAGGCGCCGGATTCCTATCTGATCGTTGTGGAGGTCGACCATCGGCCTACCGACCCCGCTGTTATGAGGCATGGCCTGGGGCTGGCCTACTACAATCCCTATTACCTGTTGCACCAGGTGACGGAGCAGCGGCTCGAGACCGCCGAATTCTGGCGGGACCTCTTCACCGAAGCGGGTGGTTCGGTCGTCGAGTGCCTGACCACTGACCCGGAGGTCGACTCGACCGGCCTTGAACTCGGCTTCCTTGTCCGGAAGACCGGTTAGGTCCGCTGCCGGACTTCCCAAGCGGCCATGGCCCGGTCGAGCAGTGCGAGACCTTCCTGGATCGTCCGGGGTGCCAGGCCGGTGGGAAAGCGAATGAATCCCGGGATCACCGGAGCGTAGTTCTCCGATGTCGTGAGCACGAGCCGGTATTCGTCGAGAGCGAAGTCGGCGAAAGCCTCGACATCGGCCATCCCGAGGTCCATCCAGAGCTGGGTGCCACCGTTCGGCAGCGGGGCGTCAAGGAGGTGGTGACCGGCCGCGCCGCGCCGTATGGCGTCGCGGCCGGCCCGAACCCCGTCGACCAGCGCGGCATTTCCATGGCCGATGACCACCGCCGCGAGCTGCTGCGCCCGGCTGTTGATCGAAACGGCCTCCCACTCCAGACGGGGGACGATTCGGCCGACCGTCTCTTCATGTCCGGTGATCCAGCCGATCCGGTCGCCGGGCCGTCCATAGTTTTTCGACATGGAGTTCACCACGACCAAGTCAGTCCTGCTGACCGCCAGATCGACGGGAGCAGCACAGAATTCCGGTCCGAAGGAGAAGGAATCGTAGACGGCGTCGTAGACCACCAGGACGTCGTGCGCATCCGCGAACCTGCTCAGGAAACGCGGATACCCGGCCGCCGCCGTGGCTCCCGTGGGGTTGTGCGGGAAGTTGACGTACAGGACCGTGGGCTCGCGGCACATCGGGGCGAGCACGTCCCAGTCCTCCGCCGACCCCGTGAGCGTGACCGTCTCGACCGCCAGCCCTGCCGCCAGCATCGCGTCATGCACTCCGCGGAACACCGGAGCCTGGCAGATCGCCTTCCGGTATCCCCTGGCGACGCTGTCCCGGAACACAAGCCCCAGAGCGTGCATACCGCCGGCGCTGACGACGATGTTCGACGGATGCACGGCCGCGCTTCCGGACATCTCGCGCTCGCGCCGGGCTATGGCCTCGCGCAGGACCGGCAGCCCCTGCGAAGGCGCGTAGAAGTACGGAGCGTCGTCGGAATCCGGAGCAGCCGTACGAGATTCCGGCCGCTTCCCCTCCGGCCAGCAGGGAACGTTCTCCACGAGAACCGACCATGGTTCGTCGGGCCGCGACTCGGCGATCGCCAGCCGACGCTGCAGGGCGGACACAACCGGTGTTGCGAGGTTCTTTTCGATGAACTCCGATCGCATCAGCGGTACGTCTCCAGTGTTCCGGTTCTGCGTATGTCGAGGGAGACGCAGTGGAACGATCCACCCAGGGTGCGCGCGTGGGTGAGGCGCATCGGAAGGACGTCGATCCCGCGCTTCTCCAGAGCGCGGAGAAGCGCGGGCTGCCGCTCGTCCGCCACTACCAGATCCTCTCTGATGACCAGGAGGTTCATGCCGACCCAGGGGGAACCGTAGGGGTACTCCCCCACATACTCGGTCTCGGTCATTTCCGGGCACCAGAGATGGTCCCAGCCGCGGAGGTAGTCCGGCATGTTCTTGTCGTTGACGCGCTCGGGATTGAGGAGTACGAGTCCGGGCCGGAGCGGGACGATGGTGGTGTCGATATGGGTTCCGGTGTAGATGTCACGGCAGGGATGAACCGTATAGGTGTCCCCCAGCGCCGACTGGAGCCATTTCCAGCCCAGTTCGTTTCCGCTGTCCGACACCAGATACAGCAGATCCGTCCCGCAGCGCATCACATTGGCGGCGTCGAATGCGGGTTCCAGGTTTCCGAGCCGCCGTCCGGGCTCGGCGTCCATGTCGTACATGTCGTCGCCGAGCCGCGGCTTCGGAGCCGATATCCATCGCGCTCCGCTTTCGAAGAACTCCAGCAGCATGTTCTTGTAGGCAAAGGGTTCCAGGAATCTCGACCGAAGAACCATGGGGGTCTCGATGACGGTGCTGCCCACGGTCAGAAAGACATCGCGCGGGCAGTAGTCGTAGAAGCCGTCGGTCTGCCAGTCCGGGGTGGCGAGCTTCGCCGTGTGATCGCGGGCCCCGGGCCGCCGGACCTTCACGCCGAGCTTCGTGAGCTCATCGCAGAGCATGGACAATTCATGCTCGGTCTCCTCGAGAATATGGTGCGCATACGGACCGGAAGGGATTTTGTCGACCGTACCGTATTCCGGGTACTCCAGGGTGAACAGGCCCTTGTCGGGGATCGGTACGCGTGCGCCGGTCGCGGTGCCGATGATGACTTCTTCGAGCGGATCCCATTCGTTGTGCACATCGACCAGACTAAACGGATTTGTCACGGCAAACCCCTCCCCGTCGCCCGCATACGCCGTCATGACTGCGGGCAATCTAGGAGATTCCGCGGCCCGGCGACAAGCCTTGCACATTTGATCTCGGCCCTGAAATCATGGCCGAATTATTTTGGGCGTCGGCAAGCGGGGGCAGGGGATGGCGTCGGCTGAAGCGGGTGAGACGACCGCGGGTTTGCGTCCGCTGCGCAGGAACTGGCGCTTCCAGCTGCTCTGGGGAGGTGCCGCGGCGTCGCTGCTCGGCTCCCGCATGTCCACCACCGCGTATCCGCTCCTGTTGCTGGCGATGACCGGATCGACGTTCGCCGCCGGAGCGTTCAGCGGAGTGCAGCTTCTGACGCAGGTGCTCTTCGGGATCCACGCGGGCACTGTCGCGGACCGTCACGACCGCAGGGTGGTCCTCGTCGTGGCCGACGGGCTGCGATTCCTGGCGTCCCTGACCGTCCCCCTCGCCCTCGCGATGGACCGGCTGACCCTCACCCATATCCTGCTGGTCGCGGTGGTGGTCGGCGCCACCATGGCCTATGCGTTTCCGGTCCGGACGCTCGCGATTCGCTCGGTCGTGCCCAAGGCCCAGCTGCGGCAGGCACTCGCCCAGGACGGCTTGCGGACCAACGGTACGGGTCTGCTGGGGCCGCCGCTCGCGGGATTCCTCTTCGGGCTCGGCCGTTCGGCTCCGTTCATCGGCGCGGCTGTCGGTTCGCTGCTCTCGTTCGGCGCGGCCTGTGCGGTCCCGTTCGACGGCAAGGCGGAGACGAGCGGGGGGAAGGCGCGCGGCGGAGCCCTGGAGGGAATCCGTTTCCTGGCCCGGAGCCCGCTGCTGCGGGCCACGGTGGGCATCACCTTCGCGCTCTATCTGGTCTGTTCCGCCACGGTGCTGTCGTGCCTGGTGCTCCTGCAGCGCGACGGGGTCGGCAGTGCCGGCATCGGCCTCGCCCTGTCCGGCGAGGCGGTGGGCGGGATCGTCGGGGTGCTCTTCGTCAGCCGGCTGCACCGGCTGATGGGCCCCGGGAAGCTGCTGATCGCCGCGTCCTGGCTCTATGTGCCGCCGCTCCTGGTGCTGCCGCTGTCCAGCAGCCCGGTCCTGGTCTTCTTCGTACTCGCGGTGATGCTGCTCAGCGACCCGTCGCTCGATGTGATGACCGATGTGCTGATCTTCCAACAGGTCCCCGACGAGCTGAGGGGCCGGGTCATGGCCGCGACCTTCATGCTCTTCACCCTTGGAATGCCCGCCGGGACGCTCGGCAGCGGTCTGCTGCTCGACTTCCTTTCGCCCGGCGTCATGTTCACACTGCTCGCGGCGGTACTGGCGGTCGCTCTGGTACCCGTAACCCTCAACCGCACACTGTGGGAGTCCGGATGGCCGGCCTGATTCCGCTGTCCTTCGCCCAGCAGCGCCTGTGGCTCATCGACCGGCTGGAAGGGCCCAGCGCGGTCTACAACGTCCCCTTGGCGCTGCGATTCTCCGGGCCGGTGAACCATGCCGCCCTCGAGGCCGCCCTGCGGGATGTGATGGTCCGCCACGAGAGTCTGCGCACGGTGTTCACCGAGAAGGAGGGGGCCGCGCACCAGGACATCCTCGGTCCGGAGGCGCTGAGCGTGCCGTACGAGGTGGGTGAGACGGATGAGGCGGCGCTCGCCCATGACCTCGAGGAGTTCGGCGCGCGCCCCTTCGACCTGGCGCGCGAGCTGCCCGTCCGCGCCCGGCTGTTGCCGCTGTCACCGGAGGAATCGGTACTGGCGCTGGTGATTCACCACACCGCCTGCGACGGCTGGTCCATCGGCCCGCTCTTCCGTGACCTCGGGACCGCGTACCGGGCGCGGTGCCAGGCGGATGGCCGCGCACCGCAGTGGGAACCGCTGCCGGTCCAGTACGCGGACTACGCCCTCTGGCAGCGGGAGATGCTGGGAGACGAGGACGACCCGGACAGCGAGGTGTCCCGGCAGTCCGCCTTCTGGTCCGCCGAACTCACCGGCCTGCCGGAGCAGTTGTCGCTGCCCGCCGACCGGGCCCGGCCGGCCGTGAGCGACTTTCGTGGTGGGGCCGTACCGATCGAGGTCGGCGGCGAGGCCCACCGCGGACTGACCCGGTTGGCACGGGACGCGCGGGCCAGCTCCTTCATGGTGGTCCAGGCCGCGCTGGCGCTGCTGCTGACCAGGCTCGGGGCCGGCACCGACATCCCGATCGGCACCGTGACGGCGGGCCGCGACGAGGTGGCGTTGGAGGAACTGGTCGGCTTCTTCGCCAACACTCTGGTCCTGCGTACCGACACCTCAGGCAACCCCACCTTCCGGGAGCTGCTGGAGCGCGTGCGGAGCGGGACCCTGAAGGCGTACGCACACAGCGAGCTTCCGTTCGAACGAGTCGTGGAACTCATCAGCCCCGAGCGGTCCCTGGCCAGGCATCCGCTCTTCCAGGTGATGCTGGTCTTCGAGCCTGAGGGTGATGCCGTCCCCGACCTGCCGGGGTTGCGGGTCGGCCTCGAAGAGGTGGACACGCGAAGCGCCAAGTTCGATCTGACCGTCAGTCTGAGGGAGCGATTCGGCGGCGACGGTGAACCGGTCGGCCTTTCGGGGGAACTCCGGTATCGCACCGACCTGTTCGACCATGGGACGGCCGAACGTATGGCCACCCGTCTGGTACGGATCCTGGCCGCAGCCGCGCGGAACCCGGAGCTTCCCGTCAGACGCATCGACATCCTCGACGCCGCCGAGCGCCATCATGTGCTGACCGAGTGGAACGACACCGGCCTGGACGCACCCGCCCCGAGCCTGCCCGCGCTCTTCTCGGCCCAGGCCGCCCGGACCCCGGCCGCACCGGCCGTGTCCGACGGCGGCCTGGTGCTCACGTACGCGGAGCTGGACGCGCGGGCCAACCAGCTGGCGCATCTGCTGGCCGCACGCGGAATCGGCCCGGAGAAGCTGGTCGCGGTCGCCCTGCCCCGTTCCGCGCAGGCCGTCATCGCGCTCCTGGCCGTCCTCAAGGCAGGGGGCGGCTACCTTCCGCTGGACCCCGGCTATCCGGTGGAACGGCTCGGCGCCATGCTCCGTGACGCCCGGCCGGAGCTGGTCCTCACCACGGCACAGGCCGACCCGACGGCCGAGCCGACCATCCCCCGGCTGTGCCTCGACAGCTCCCCGGTCCAGGCCGAGCTGGAGAGCCGGCCCGCCACCGATCCGGCCGTGCGGACACTTCCCGGTCATCCGGTCTATGTCATCTACACCTCAGGATCGACAGGCCGCCCCAAGGGGGTCATCGTCACCCACGGAGCTCTGGCCGACTACCTGGCCTGGGCACGCCGGGCCTACCCGGCGACCGCCGGTACGGTTCTGCTCCATACGTCGCTCTCGTTCGATCTGACGGTCACCGCCCTGTGGACACCGCTGACGGTCGGCGGCTGCCTGTTCACGGCCTCGATCCCGGAGCTGGCCGAGATGGCGGAGCCGGCCGGTATGGAGTTCACCTTCGTGAAGGCCACACCGAGTCATCTGCCGCTGCTGGCCGAGGCATCCGACATCTGCTCGCCCACCGGTCAGCTGCTGCTCGCCGGCGAAGCCCTGACTGCCGAGGCGCTTCACAGCTGGCGCCGCCGACACCCGGACATGACCGTGCACAACGTGTACGGACCGACGGAGACCACGGTCAGCTGCGCCGACTTCCCCGTGGAGCCCGGTGCCGAGCTCCCGCCCGGACCGGTGCCCATCGGCCGTCCCCTGGCCGGCACCCGGATCTACGTACTGGATTCCGCGCTGGCTCCGGTGCCGCCCGGTGTCGTGGGCGAACTGTACGTCGCGGGCTCGGGCCTGGCCCGGGGATATCTGGGCCGGCCGGGACTGTCGGCGGAGCGGTTCGTCGCATGCCCTTTCGGGGCCCCGGGCGAGCGGATGTACCGCACCGGCGATCTCGCACGGTGGCGGCCGACCGGGGTGCTGGACTTCATGGGGCGGGCCGACCAGCAGGTCAAGGTCCGTGGCTTCCGCATCGAACCCGGCGAGATCGAGACCGTACTGGCCGCCGACCCGGTCGTGGCCCAGGTTTCGGTGGTGGTTCGGGAGGACGGACGGGGAGACCAGCGGCTGGTGGCGTACGTGGTGCCCGCCAAGGACACCATGGTGGACGACTCGGCCGTACGCGAGCGGGCGCGGCGGCTGCTGCCGGACTACATGGTGCCCGCCGCCGTGGTGCCGCTTCCGGCGCTGCCGCTGACGCCGAACGGCAAGCTCGACCGCGCGGCCCTGCCCGCGCCGCGGGCCGGCATCGCGAAGTCGTGCCGGGGACCGGGCACGCCGGTCGAAGAGGTCTTGTCCGAACTGTTCGCGGAAGCTCTCGGCGCCGAGTGGGGGATCGGCGCCGACGAGGGGTTCTTCGAACTGGGCGGCCACTCGCTGCTCGCCGCCCGGCTGGTCGGCCGGATCGCCGCCCGGCTGGGCGTGGAAGTGCGGCTGCGAGACCTGTTCGAGGCGCCTACGGTCGCTGCCCTCGCCAGGCGTCTGGGCCGGGTCGGCGAGCGCGACGGGGCGGCCTTCGACGTCCTTCTGCGGCTTGGGGCGGGCGGTTCGGACACCCCGCTGTTCTGTGTGCATCCGGGTGGTGGCATCAGCTGGTGCTACACCGGGCTGATCCGCCATCTGCCACCGGATCTGCCGGTGTACGGACTACAGTCCCGGGCGTTGTCGCACGAGGCGACGCGCCCCGCGACCATCGAGGAGATGGCGCGCGACTACCGCGAGCAGATCGTCTCGGTGCAACCCGTCGGCCCGTACCGGCTGCTCGGCTGGTCCTTCGGCGGTCTCGTCGCGCATGCCGTCGCCGTACAGCTCCAAGAGGCGGGCGAGGAGGTGCGGTTCCTCGGCATGCTGGACAGCTATCCGGAATTCCATGACGACGGCGACCGGCTTCCCCGGTGGGGGGAGGACGACGCGGTGGAACTTCTCCACGAGGCGATCGGTGGACTCGACGGGCTCGCGGCGGACGAGATGCCGCGGGTGCTGGCCGCCCTGAGGCACCACCGTGCGCTGTGGCGGGGTTACGTACCCCGGCGTTACCGGGGAGATCTCCTCTTCTTCACCGCCGCCCTGGACCGGCCCGAGGGCCGGGACGCGGTCAGGGAGTGGACCCCTTTCATCGATGGGACGATCGATGAGATCTCCGTCGAGTGCGCTCATCCGGCGATGCTGTCCTCCGGACCGTCGGCCGTGATCGGAAGAGCGCTGGCAGCCGCGCTCTCCCCCTGACCTGCCCGGCCCACGAGATCCACAGAGCCGTCGCCGCGCAGCCGGGCCCGGGCGCCGGTGCGGTACATCCGCCCGCCGGACGGCCCGTACGGATCGGCCACGAAGCGCTCCGCGGTGCGGGCCGGGCGCCCCGGGTAGCCACGGGCAGGCCCCGGACCGGGCAGGTACAGCTCGCCGACGACGCCGGGCGGCAACCGCCGCCCCGCTCCGTCCAGTACGTAGGCCGGAGGCCGGTCGGCACTCGGGTAGGTGTCCGCGACCTGCCCGGCCGAGACCTGGCCGGCCGAACGGCGGGACGTGACGGTCACGCGGCCGCCACGCAGCAACTGCCCCCACCATTCCCATACGGTGAAGTCGAAGACGTCGCCGAGCCCGGGCCAGGTACCGGCCCCGGTGATCACACGCAGCACGTCCTGGTGGGAGAGGACGGCCCCCAGGGGTTCGCCATCCTCGCCCGCTGCCCGGACCACGCAGGCGGCGCCGGCCGGCTGTGGAGCCGGTGTACGGACATCCGGCGGGGTGGCCGGACGCGGTTCGCCGATGACCAGTGTGGGCAGGTCGGCGGGGAGGAACCAGGCATGGGCGCGATCCGTGACGGTCAGAACGGGCGGGCAGTCGGTCGGCAGCAGTTCGAGGCGATCGTGTGGCGCACCGGGGTCGAGCGGAAGACAGCAGCCTCCGGCTCTGAGCACGGCGAGCGTCGCGATCACCAGGTGGGCCGAGCGCGGGAGCGCCACCGCCACGGTCAGCTCCGGTCCCACCCCCGCCTCTCGCAGCATCAGCGCCATCTGGTCCGCCCGCTCGCCGAGTTCGGCGTACGTGAGCTCGGTGGCGCCGTACACCACCGCGATCCGGTCGGGTGTGCGCCGGACCTGGGCGTCGAAGAGGGAGCTGACGGTCTGCCCGTCGGCGGTCTGCCCGTCGGCGATCGACGGTGGCGGGCGCTCCGCGCCGGCCGGCGGTGCCGCGAGCGGGCCGGTGGCAGAGAGGGGCAGATCGGACAGGCGGGTGTCCGGGGCTGCCGCCACGCTGTGCAGCAGCGTGCGCCACAGGGAGGTGATCCGCTCAGCGGTGTCCGCGTCGAAGAGTTCGGTGCGGTACGAGAGCACGCCCTGGAGCCCGGAGTCGGTCTCCCAGAGCTGCATGCCGAGGTCGAACTGTGAGGTGCTGACGTCGAACGGTACGGGCTCCACGTCAAGTCCGGTCAGCTCGGCGGTCTCCGGGGCGTTGTTCTGCAGTACGAAGAGCACCTGGGCCAGCGGATTGTGCCATGGGCTCCGGTCCGGGTTCAGCTCCTCGACGATCTTCTCGAACGGCACGTCCTGGTGCGCGTAGCCGTCCAGCGCCACTCGCCGTACCTGGTCCAGCAAGGATCGGAAGGTGGGATTCCCGGAAAGGTCGGCGCGCAGCGCCAGGGTGTTGACGAAGAAGCCCACGAGACGGTCGAGTTCGGTACGGCCCCGGGCAGCGGTCGGCACGGCCACCACGATGTCTTCCTGACCGCTGAGCCTGCCCATCAGGCAGTGGAAGGCCGCGAGCAGGGTGATGAACACCGTGGCGCTCCCGGCCTGGCTGACGGCGCGGATCCCGTCCAGAACATCCGCCGGGACGCGGAATTCCACGACCCGACCCGCCGAACTGCCGGCAGCCTCACGAGGTCGATCGAAGGGCAGTTCGACGGCCGTCGGCGCGCCGGCCAGCCTTTCCTTCCAGTAGACCAGTTGGTGTGCGAGAACCCCGTCCCGCAGCCAGTCGCGCTGCCACACCGCGTAGTCGGCGTAGCTCACCGGCAGCTCGGCCAGGCCCGCCCGCTCCTGGTGCCCCCCGGCCGCGTAGAGGGCGGCCAGGTCCTCGAAGAAGACGCTGCCGGACCAGCCGTCGGTGACGAGATGGTGCATGGTCAGCAGCAGGATGTGCTCGTCGGCGGCCAGCCGCAGCAGCTCCGACCGCATGAGCGGTCCCCTGACCAGGTCGAAGGGGCGTATGGCCTCCTCGCCGACCAGCCGCTCGGCCTCGCGCGTCCGCTCTTGCTCCCCCAGCCCGCTGAGATCGGTGAGAGCCAGTTCCCAGAACGGCGCGGGCCCGATCTCCTGCCACGGCTCGCCGTCATCGGAACCGAAGACCGTACGCAGCACCTCGTGGCGTTCGACCATCGCCTCCAGACTCCGCCGCAGCGCCTCCCGGTCGAGCGCGCCGCGCAGCCGCAGCGGAGAGGCGATGTTGTAGGCCGGACTGCCCGGCTCCAACTGGTCGATGAACCACAGGCGTCGCTGGGCGAACGACAGCGGGAGCCGCTGTCCGGCGACGTGGGGCAGGGGCACGATCGGCGGCGTCGTCGGTGTGCCGGCCCGCAGCGACGCCTCGGCCCGTTCGGCGAGTCCCGCGATGGTGGGGCTCTCGTAGATCGCGCGCACCGGGAGCTCGGCCCCCAGATCGGTGCGGATCCGGGCGAGCACCTGGGTGGCCAGGAGTGAATGGCCGCCGATGGAGAAGAAGTTGTCGTGCACGCCGATGCCGCCGAGCCCGATACTGCCGACCCCGATGAGGGCGCTCCAGATGCCCCCGATGATCTCCTCGACCGGGTTGCGTGGCTCGGCGCCGCCGCCGACCTGGGCGGACAGCTCCTGTTCGGGGCTCGGCAGCCCTCGGCGGTTGAGCTTTCCGTTGGAGTTGAGCGGCATGCTCTCCAGCAGCACGATCGCTGAAGGGATCATGAAGCCCGGCAGCCGCCCACGGAGGTGATCGCGTAGCCGGGCCCTGGTCTCTCGCTCCCAGGTGGGCCGCGTTTCGCCCGAAGTCGGCCACCGTCCGGCGGCGACCGACGCATAGGCCACCAGATGCCGGTCCCCAGGGGCCTTGTCATGCACGATGACCAGGACGTCCTCGACATCCGGGTGGCCGCGCAGGGCTTCCCCGACCTCCCCCAGCTCGACCCGGAAGCCACGGACCTTCACCTGGTGGTCGGACCGGCCGACGATCTCGATCGTGCCGTCGGGTCGGTACCGGGTCAGATCACCGCTGCGGTAGAGCCGCGCCCCGGGGACCCCGCTGAACGGATCCGGCACGAAACGGGTCGCGGTCAGGGCCGTCCGGCCGAAGTAGCCGCGGCCGACGCCGTCACCCCCGACATAGAGCTCACCTGCGACTCCGGGCGGGACCGGCTGCAGCGCGCTGTTGAGGATGTAGATCCGGCTGCCCGGCAGCGGGCGGCCGACCGGGAGGGCGCCATCGGGGTCGTCGCCGGGGTGCCCCTCGGCGAAGTGGGTGTTGTCGATGGTGGACTCGGTGAGACCGTAGGTCCCGGCCATCACGGTCCCCGGGTGGCACAGCCGCCGCGCGCGCTCGAAGTCGCGTACGTACCAGACATCGCCACCCGCCATGAGGAAGTCCAGGAACTCCAGCGACTCCCCGCTCGCCTCGACATGGTCCAGGAACACCCGCAGCAGCGGCGGCACGAACTCCGCGCTGTTGACGCCTTCCTGGCGCATCAGGTCGAGCAGCTCCGGCGGCGACAGCGAGACCTCGCGCGGGCACACCACCAGCGTGGCGCCGGTGAACAGCGCGCGCATGGTGTCGCCCATGAACATGTCGAAGGAGAAGCTCGCCATCTGCACATGAGCCCTCAGGCGCCGGCTCAGGCCGTAGCGCTCCTCGAACGAGTGGAAGTAGTTGGCGAAGTTCGCGTGCGTGAGCATCGCGCATTTGGGGGTTCCGGTCGAGCCGGAGGTGTAGAGCATGCCCGCGAGATTCGACGGGTGCACACCGGTGACCGGCGGGAGCGTCGGCTGGGACCGTATCTCCGGGTCGTCCCTGTCGATCAGGAGGACGGGTACGGCGTCGGCTCCGGTCAGGGCCGCTGCCGTGGTGGCGTCGGAGATCAGCAGCGAGGCCTTGGAGTCCGCCAGCATGAACGCCAGGCGCTCCGCCGGGTAGTCCGGGTCCAGCGGGATGAAGGTGCCCCCCGCCTTGAACACCGCGAGCAGGGCGACCAGGGTCGCGGCCGAGCGCTCCAGGCAGATGCCGACGCCGGTTTCGGCCCCGACCCCTCGGGAGCGCAGGGCGTGCGCCATCTGGTTGGCGCGCTCGTCCAGCTGCCGGTAGGTGAGGCGCTGATCCCGCCACACCACCGCGAGGGCTTCCGGCGTGCGGCGGACCTGCTCCTCGAAGAGGGTGTGCAGACACCGGGGCTCACCGCGCTCCGAGCCGGTGTCGTTCCAGCCGGTGTCGTTCCAGCCGGTCAGGATCTGCTCGCGTTCCGCCGGGAGGAGCAGGCGCAGTGCGCTGACGGGCCGGTCGGGATGGGCCAGGGCGTCTTCGAGCAGCTGCCGCAGGTGTCCGGCCATCCGCCGGATCGTGGCGGGCTCGAACAGGTCGGTGCTGTATTCCAGCTCGCAGACCAGCCGCTCCCCCAGATGCCTGACACCCAGGGTGAGATCGAACCTGGCCGAGGTGCGCGGCAGGTCGATGCGCTCCACCGCGAGCCGGGCGAACTCCGGTGCCTCCTCTGCTCCCTCTGCTCCCTCTGCTTCCTCGCGGCCTTCCGACGCGCGGAACAGCACCTGAAACAGTGGGGTGGAACTCGGATCACGTTCCGGCTGAAGGATTCTGATCAGCTCTTCGAAAGGCATATCGCCGTGCACACGGGCTTCCCGCACCGCCGCGTCCACCCGGCGGACGACCTCGCCGAAACCGGGCTCGAGCCGGGCGCTGGAAAGGTCGCTGCGGAGTACCACCGTGTTGGCGAAGTGCCCGATCGCGCTGTCCGGTTCGCCCTGCGGCCGGTTGGGCAGGATTGTGCCCACCGCGATGTCCCGCTGGTCGCAGTAGTGAGCGAGCAGGGTCTTGAACGCCGCGAGGACCGTGGTTGCCACGGTGGTCCCCCGGCTGTCGCTGAAGCCGGTCAGCCGGGCCGTCAGCTCCTGGTCGAGCTCGAAGCTTTGGGCTGCCCCGCGTCCGCTCCGTACGGCGGGCCGACGTCTGTCGCACGGCAGCCGCAGCATCGCGGGCACGCTATCGAGCCGCTTCCGCCAGTATTCCAGCGAGGCGGCGTACGACCGGCCGCGCTGCTCTCGCGCGTAGTCGGCGTACCGCGGGGAGGGCGTGGGCAGCACGAGGGGCCGGCCGTCCCGGAACGCCGCGTAGACGTGCCCGAGCTCGCGAAGCAGCACCTCCATGGATGCGCTGTCAAGGACGATCTGATGCGCGGTGACGGCCAGCGCGTGGTCCTCGCCGGACAGGCGCACCAGCCGCAACCGGATCAGCGGCCCCGACGCAAGATCGAAGGGAGCGTCGGCCTCCTCGCTCAACAGCCGCTCCGCCTCGGACTCCCGCCGGTCCTCCGGGAGCCCGCCGAGATCGGTGAAGGACAGCGGAAGTTCCGCGCCATCGGCCTGTACGCACACCGGCACGCCGGCTCTGTCGGGGAAGCGGGCCCGGAGTGTGTCGTGGCGCCGCACGATCTCGCCGAAGGCCCGACGCAGCGCCTCGATATCCAGGTCTCCCCGGATGCGCAGGGCGACAGCGACGCTGTGGACCGAGTTGCCCGGCCGCAGTCTGTCGAGGAACCAGAGCTGCTCCTGTCCGAAGGACAGCGGCAGATCGTGTGGGGCTGAGTCGGCCATAACCTCACCAGGAACCGATGGAGCACTGCCAAGGCGATGAGATTAGCGGATCATCAGCCCGCCGCACCGTCGCGCCGGGCGACTCAGACCTCGGGTAGGGACGGATCGGGTGTCCAGGGGTTCGGTGCGGTGATGGCCCAGCGTTCGTGGTCCCGCCAGCCCCCGTCGATGTAGAGGTAGGCGGACGCAACCCCTTCGTAGCGGAAGCCCCGCCGCTGGACCAAGCGCCGCGCAGGCTCCGCCCGTGTACGACGACGCGGGGCCTCTCTCCTTGGGGAGAGGCCCCGTGCCGTTCGGTGCTGTTCCCGGTCTACTCGACGTTGATCTTGAACGTGCTGGTCGTGTTGCGGAAGTCCTGGGCGTTGCCGCTCATCCGCAGGTTGCGGAAGGTGGCTTCGCCGACGGCGGGGCCCTGACCGGGTTCCGGGAGTTCGTTGGCCCAGATGCCGAACCCGGACTTGGCGTCGAACGCGTCTCCGCTCTTCTTGGAGTTGGTGATGGAGATATCGGTGAGGATCGTGTCCTTCACCGGGAACTGCGGCTGACCGCCGACGTAGTTGGTCTGGAACATCACGCCTCCGTAGGTGGAGTCGTCGATGTCGACGTCGTTGACGCGGATGCCCTGAAAGACCTTGGAAGCTGAGAACGCCCAGATGGCCGGGAAGACCTGCGCGCCCCAGAAGTGGCCGCCCGTCCTTTCCAGGGAGACATTCTCGATCGTCGTGGGGTCGGTCCCGAAGCCGTTCATCGGATAGCCGAAGTCCAGCGAGGAGATCGTGATGCCGGAGTAGACCAGGGTGTCGGCGACGCGGATGTTGCGGAAGGTGTTGTTGTAGCCGCCGTAGACGGCGATTCCGGCGGCCCGCCAGGTGAGTGTGGAGGTCAGGTTCTCGTAGAGGTTGTTCTTCTCGTCGGCTCCGCCCGCGTCGATGGCCGAGAAGAGGGCGAAGCTGTCGTCGCCCGTGGCCCGGGCGTCGTTGTTGACGACGTGGTTGTCCGTGGAGCCGTTCGTCATGTTGATGCCGTCGGCGAACATGTCCCGGATACGGGAGTTCTGGATGGTCATGTAGTCGGTGTTGGCCCCCCAGTAGAGGCACACCATGTGCTCGACCCAGATGTTGTCGATGGTGATGTCGGAGACGCCTGCGAAGTCGAACACCTTGCCCGGTCCGTCGATGCGGGACGTGTAGTTGCCGAGGTAGGCGAATCCGGCGAACGTGGAGCCCTTGGCGGTGGCGTCGGCCCGGAAGCCGATGTCGGTGTTCTCCTGTGAGGAGGGCGCGTGGAAGCGGGTGAACCACGGTCCGGCTCCGATGACCTTGACCGCCTTGCCGTAGACCTGGAACTTGCTGGAGGTCTCGTAGTCTCCGGCGGGCAGGTAGACGCCGACGAGCTTGCCCGTCGTGTCCATACGGACCTTGTCGAGCGCGTTCTGCACATCCTGGTGCGAGAAGCCGGCCGGGACCGCATAGCCGGCCGGGTCCGGGTTCGCAGCCGCGGTCGCCTGCTCGGTGTTGATGAAGTCGATGGCGTAGGTGGAGGTGTTGGCCACGTCCTTCTGGAGCCGGATCTTGGAACCAGCCGGAACGGTCTTGCCGAGCAGCAGGTTCGCCTCGTCGTAGATGTGGCGGGGCGCACCGGAGCCGGGCGAGTTGCCGGGTGCCGTCTCGTTGCCGTACAACCAGGCGTACTTCGAGGTCAGATCGATCGCTTTGAGGAACTGGCCGTCCACGTAGACGTTCAGCGTCGTGTTGGTGCCGTCGGGGATGGAGAAGCGGGTCACCAGGGTGTTGGTGGCCGCGCGGGTGGTCCACTCGACGTACTGGCCGGTCGCGCTGAGGGTGACCGCCTTGCGGCCGCTGGCCTCGCCGGCGAAGTCGCCGATGGTCCGGTTCGGGCCGACGACCTTGGCTCCGCCGCCGGCCGTGCCGTCCTCGGCCTCGTACATGTCGTACGGCATGTCCGCGCCGCGGCCGACGAACAGGGGCTGCGTGGTGGTGTTGTTGGCCCGTTTGACCGGCACTTCGTTGGCGTCGTCGGCGATGACGGTCTTGACGGTGTACTTGCCGTTGGCGGCCGTCCACGAGCCGAGGCTGACGGGTGCGGTCGTCTGACCGGCCGCGATGGCGCCACTGTAGGAGCCGGTCAGGGTCTTGACGGTGGCGCCCTTGGAGTCCTGGACCGTCAGCGTCACGTCGTGGGCGCCCGAGGCCGAGGCCGTCGTGCCCTGGTTCTTGATCGCGACGGTGAACTTGACGTCGTCACCGGCCGACGGGCTGGACGAGGCCCATGAGACTGGCGCGGCGACCAGGTCGGAGCTGGAGACCGGTTTGACGACAAGGGCGTCGGAGCGGGTGAAGACGTTGTTCGCGTCGTTCTGCTCGATGACCTCGTTCGACGGGTCCACTTCGGCGCCGACCGCGTAACTGCCCGCGTCCCGGGTGCCGATGCTCGCGGTGACCGTCTTGGACTCGCCGGCCGCGAGGGCCGGGACGTCCGCCGTGGCGGCCTTCGTGCCGCCGAGCGTGAAGTTCAGGTCGGTGGCCTTCGACGCCTTGGTGCCGCTGTTGGTGACGGTCGCCGAGAGGCTGACGGCGTCCGTCTCCTGCGGGGCGGCGGGCATGTTCGTGATGCCGGTGACCTTGAGGTCCGGGTTGGCGGCCGGGGTGCCGATCACCTGGAACTCGGCGACCTGCGCGCCCGGAGCGCCGGAGTTGGCGGTGAACTTCAGCTGGATGTCCGCGGCCGCGCCGGAGACCGGGATCGTCACGGTGTTGCCACTGGACGGGTTGAAGGTGTAGTCCTTCGCCGCCACGAGGCTGGTGAAGGCCGTCGCGTCCTGGTCGCGGCCGAGCACCTGGATGTTCTGGGTCCGCGTGGACCAGGCCGCGTCCGGGTTGAGCTTGACGACGACCTGGCCGAGGTCGGCGTTGGCGCCCAGCTTGGTGGTGAGGGTGGCCGGGTAGGCGCCGCCCGCGCTCTCCCAGTAGGTGCTGGTCCGGCCGTCGTTGGCGTTGGTGGCCACGTAGGTGAAGGTGTACGAGGATGCCTCGATGGGCTTGCCCTGGGCGAGGTCGGAGTCGGAACCGGATCCGGGCCGGGTGACGCTGTTGCTCGCCGCCGACACGTTCCCGGCAGCGTCCTTCGCCTGCACGTAGTAGGTGACCGTCGCCGCGGCTGACGGGGTGTCGGTGTACGTCGTGACGTCGCCCGCCACGGACTTGACGAGCCGGCCGCCCGCGTAGACGTCGTAGCCGGTGACCTTGACGTTGTCGGTCGACGCCTGCCAGGTGAGCTTCACCTCGCTGCCGGACTGCGTGTAGGCGAGGTTGCCGGGCGCCGTGGGGGCCTGGGTGTCGCCGCTCGTTCCCTTGCGGGTGACGCTGTTGCTGTTGGCGGAGACGTTGCCCGCGGCGTCCTTGGCCCGGACGTAGTACGTGATGTCGCTGTCGGCCGGCTGGGTGTCCGTGTACGTCAGGACGCTCCCGGCGACGCTCGCCCGCAGCTGACCGCCCGCGTAGATGTCGTAGCCGGTCACGCCGGTGTCGTCGGTGGCCGCGTTCCAGGTCAGCTTGATCTGGCCGGTGGCCGGCTCGGTGTAGCTCAGGTTCGTCGGCGCGGTGGGTGCCTGGGTGTCGCCGGTGGCCGGTCCGTAGACCTCGAGCTCGGACAACTGCCCGGCGGGCCAGCCGTCGTTGGCAGTGATCAGCACGCGCACATAGCGCGTCGTGGTGGTGTCGAGGGCGATGGTCGCCGACTGGTCGTTGCCGCTGACGTCCTCGAAGGTATATGCCTTCGAGGACGTCAGGTCGGTGAAGTTCTGGTTGTCCGCCGAGCCCTGGATCTTGAGCGTCTGACTGCGGCTCGGCCATCCGCTGGGCAGCCGCAGGGCCACCTGGTTCACCTTGACCGACGATCCGAGATCGACCTGGAGCCACTGGGGAAAGGCGTTGTTCTTGCTCTCCCAGTAGGTGGCCCGGTTGCCGTCACCGGCGTTGGCCGCCCCGTAGACGTCGGCGTGCCCGCTCTCGGTGAAGGTCTTGCCCAGGGCGAGGTTGGGGGTCGAGGCGGCGGCCGTGAAGACCTGCATCTCGCCGAGCTGGGCGGTGGGGGCGACCGAGTTCTTGCTGAAGTCGGCGCGCACGTACCGGGCGAGGGTCGCGGGGAAGGAGATCTCGACCGTGTTGCCGTTGCCGGGGCTGAAGACGTACTGCGCCGACGACTTGAGCGTGGCGAAGCTCTTGCCGTCGAAACTGCCCTGGAGGGCCAGTGTCTGCTTGCGGGTCTGCCAGTCGGCGGGCAGGCGCAGTACGACCTGGCGGACGCGCTCGGTCCGGCCGAGGTCGGTCTGCACCCACTGGGCGGACTTCTTTCCGGCCTGCCAGTAGGTGTCGGCGTCGCCGTCGGCGACATTGGCGGCCGAGTGGGTGCCGAGGGCGCTGCCGGACTTGGCCGGGGCGTCGGCGGCGGCGTTGGGACCACCGGCCGCCTGCGCGCCGACGGCGGGCAGGCCTAGAACCATGACACTGGAGGCGAGCGCAGCAGTTGCCGCGCGCCGTCTCCAGGATCTCGGCTGGTGTCGAGTCATGCGAGGTCACTCCCTGCGGATGCCGAGCAGTCAGCGGACGCCGCACCGGACGCGTACCGGAGCGCGCCCAGCAGCAGCGCCCGGAAGTCCGGGTCCGCGTAGGACTCGGCCGTATGGCCGAGACCGGTGTAGAAGGAGCGGCCGGCGCCTTGCGCATGGCACCAGGTGATCGGGTGGTCGCCCATCTCCCCGCCGCTGTACGAGGCCTCGTCCAGGCTCTGCAGCACATGCACCGAGGAGCGGGGGTTGGCCTGGTAGTTGTACCACTCGTCGGTGCGGGTCCAGTCCGTGCCGAGGTGGGCGGTCGCCGGGTGGCCGCGGTCCTCGTTGACGATCCTCGCCTGCTGAATGGCGGGGTGGCTCTTGAAGCGGGCGCCGACGAGGTCGCCGTAGTACCCCCAGCCGTACTCGGTGTCGGCGGCCGCGTGGACGCCGACGAAGCCGCGGCCTCCGTCGATGTGTGCCTGCAGCGCGTTCTGCTGGGCGTCGTCGAGCACGTCGCCCGTGGTGCTGAGGAAGACGACCGCCTCGTAAGCGGCCAGGTTGGCCGGGGTGAACGCGGTGGGGTCCTCGGTGGCGGTGACCGTGAAGTCGTTCGCCGAGCCGAGGGCCCGGAGCGCATCGATACCGGCCGGGATGGAGTCGTGCCGGAACCCGGTGGTGCGGGAGAAGACGAGCACGTCGTACGAGGCGTCGACGCTCGCGGCGTCGGCGCTCGCAGCCTGGGCGAGTCCGCCCAAAGGCAGCAGAACGGCGGTGAGCGCCGGCACGGCGGCGGCCGCGGTGCGGCGTAAGGATCTGAACATCTCGGAGCTCCTGTCTCCAGTGGTCAGCGGCTCACGGTGAAGGTGTCCAGGTCGAACAGGTTGCCCTGGCCGGTCGGCCCGCGGAACACCAGATAGAGCTCGGTGGTGCCCGGCGCCGCGCCGCTGAGCTGGGCGGTGACGTCGGTGTATGTCTCCCAGCCTCCGGTGACGGGCACGGTGGCCTTGCCCAGCAGCGTGCCGGTCGGCGCGCCGGCGCGTACCTCGAGGGTGCCGCCGGCACCGCCGGAGGCCACCCGGGCGGTGATGCCGGTCGCCGTGGCGAGCGCGTACGGCTTGAAGGCGATCCAGTCGCCGTCGTCCGTGAACCCGACGGTCTGCCCGCCCTCGGCGGGGGCGTGGGAGGCGAGTTGGATGCCCGACTGGGTGGTGAAGTGCTCGGCCTGCCGGTGCCGGGGCTGCAGGATGTGCTTGCTGTGGCCGGTCAGGCCGCCGGCGTCGGTATAGGTGGCATCGAGGACGCCATAGAGGTTCGCGGCCGCGTCGTGTTCGCCGTCCGGCGGAATGGCGATCGATCCGGAGCAGCCGTTGGTGCTGGTGATCTGGTGTTCGTGGCTGTCATGGCCGAGGAGATAGGTGAGTTTCACCTTGGCGCAGTCCACCTGCCCGTCCTCGGGGTCGCTCGCCTCGATGGTGAACGGCAGGGTGTCGCCGAAGGTGAAGAGCGCCCCGTCGTCGGGGGTACGCAGGGTCACGGTCGGCGCGGTGTTGCCGACGGTCACGACGAGGCTGGCCGTGCCGGTGAGTCCCTGCGGGTCGCGTACGGTGAGCGTGGGACGGTAGGTGCCGTTGGCCGGGTACGTGTGGGAGGGGTCGGCGGCCGTCGAGGTCGAGCCGTCGCCGAAGTCCCAGGAGTAGGTGAGCGCGCCGCCCTCCGGGTCGGAGCTGCCCGCGGAGGAGAACTGCACGGCCAGCGGGGCCGGTCCGGAGGTCTTGTCGGCCGCCGCCTTGGCCACCGGGTTGCGGTTGCTGCCGCCCACGTACTCGATGCGGTAGAGGGCCTGGTTGCCGCCGCCGGTGCCGTAGTCGAGCACGTAGAGCGCCCCGTCCGGGCCGAAGTCGCTGTCGATGATCTGGGTGCCGGTCCAGGGGAAGTCCTCGATGCCGCCCGGGGATCCGTCGGCGTTCACGGTGATCGCCTTGATCCACTTACGGCCGTACTCGGTGGCGAAGTAGTGGCCGTCGAGGGACCGCGGGAACTTCACCGAGGAGCCGAGGTCGGCGTCGTAGCGGTAGACGTCGCCGGCCATGGGCGACTCCGAGCCGGTGCCGAACTCCGGCGGGGAACCGGCGTCGCCGCCGTAGCGGATCCAGCTGGGCTGCGCGGCGGGCAGCTTGGCGAGTCCGGTGTTACGGAACGAGTTGTTCGCCGGTCCGCCGGCGCAGTCGTACGTGGCACCCGACGGGCCGCTGGGGAAGGTGTACTCGGTGTAGGTCTCGGTGGTGGTGTTCGTCCCCGTGCAGTACGGCCAGCCGAAGTTGCCCGGGCCGGTGATCCGGTCGAACTCGACCTGGCCGCTGGGGCCGCGGTTGCTGTCCGTGGAGCCCGCGTCCGGGCCGTAGTCGCCGAGGTAGACGGTGCCGGTGGGCTTGTCGACTGACATCCGGAACGGGTTGCGGAAGCCCATCGCGTAGATCTCCGGGCGGGTGTTCGCGGTGCCGGGCGCGAAGAGGTTGCCGGACGGGACGGTGTAGCCGCCGGCCGCGGTGGGCTTGATCCGCAGCAGCTTGCCGCGCAGGTCGTTGGTGTTGCCGGCGGACCGCTGGGCGTCGAACTGGGGGTTTCTGTCGTTGCGTTCGTCGAGCGGGGCGTAGCCGCTGGATTCGAAGGGGTTGGTGTCGTCCCCCGTCGTCAGGTAGAGATTGCCGTCCTTGTCGAAGTCGATGTCGCCGCCGACGTGGCAGCACTGCCCGCGGTCGTTGGCCACTTCCAGGGCCACCTTCTCGCTGCCCGGGTCGAGGGTGCCGTCGGACCTGAGCGTGAAGCGGGAGAGGTTGAGATGGCCCTTCCAGCGCTCGAAGTCGGCGGCGGTGCCGGTGGTCGGGGCGTCACCCGCCGGCGTGGCGAGCTTGGGCGAGTAGTAGACCCACACGTATCGGTTGGTGGCAAAGCCCGGGTCGGCGGCGATGCCCTGCAGCCCCTCCTCGTCGTGGGTGTAGACGTCGAGCTTGCCCGCCACCTTGGTGTTGCCGACGGCGTCGGTGATGCGGACCGTGCCGTCGCGGGCGGTGTGCAGCACCGATCGGTCGGGCAGCACCGTCAGGGACATCGGCTCGCCCAGTTCGTCGGGGCCGGTGGCGAGCTGGACCTGCTGGTAGTCGCTCGGCGGTATCGCCGCGGGGGCCGACCGCGGGGCGGGGGCGGCCGAGGCCGGGGCGGCCGCGGCGGTGAGACCGCCGAGCAGCAAGGCCAGCACGCAGGTGAAGGGGCGTAAGACCTGGCGTACGGCATGCGGGCGTGAGGGCATGGAGCTTCCTCCTGACGTGCTGATGGAATGTCAGGCGTGACGCTCTGCAGGGGAATTGCGTGATCCTGCCAACAAATTGCAGCAGGGATCGATGTTTTGCAGGGTGTAGGCATGTTTCGGATTTGTCAAGCGTGCATCAAAATGCTGTTACCGGCGACATGATCGGACAGCGGCAGAGTCTCCGGCTGTGTGGACCGGATCGCCCGCGCCGCCCGCTATCGCCAGGGCGATCCACCCCTGAAGGGGGCCGTGCCGCCGGCCGAGGGATGGGCGTGCGCGGCGTGCAGGATGGTGGCGGCGCCACGGATCGCGGCGGTGTGCGGTGCGGGGACCGCCCGCAGCGGTGCATGCAGGCCGCCGATGAGCCGGCGGGTGAGGTCGGGGCGCAGTGCGCCGCCACCGGCCAGGAGGGCACCCCGGCTCAGGGCTTCGGCGGTGAAGGACGTGCGGTCCTGCCGGAGCATTGAGGTGATCATGGTGGTGATGGCCTCGCTGATCTCCGCCGTGGTGCCGGCGCCGGAGAGGTCGGTGGTGCCCAGGGCGGTGCGGCGGGCGTCGAAGACGAGGCCGTCGACGAGGAGGACCACTTCGGTGAGGTGGGCGCCGACGTCCACCACGAGCAGCGGGAGGGAGAGGTCGGCGTCCGCGGCCAGGGCGATGGCGCGTGCGGTGGGGACGGTCAGGACCGCGCGCGGGCGCAGCACCTCCACGGCGGTGCGGGCACGTTCCCGGTAGCCGGGGCCGTCCAGCACGGGCGTGGTGACCACCACCAGCGGGCGGGTGCGGCGGGGCAGACGGTGGCCGAGCAGCCGGTCGAGCATCCGGGCCGTTCCCGGAACGTCGACGATGGCGCCGCGCCGGATCGGGTGGACGGCCCCGGGAAAGGTGACGGTGGGTACGTCGAGGATCAGTCCGCGGCCGGCCATCCAGGCGCGGGTACGGGCGCTGCCCAGGTCGAGGGCGAGGCCGCAGCACTGTCGGCACAACGGCCAGGGCTGGTGCCGGTGCCGGGCGGGAGAGCTGGCCGGGCGGCGGATGACGGTCATCGTCCGGCCTCCCGTACCTGCTGGCACCGTGCGCAGTAACGGGCCTGCGGAACGATCATCAGGCGTTCGTGTTCGACGGGGCGCCGGCACAGGTGGCAGCTGCCGTAGCAGCCCTCGGCGATGCGTTGCAGCGCCGCCTCCACGTCGGCGAGGACCATGCGCGCGGAGGCGGCGAGTTTCACGTGCACTTCGGCCTGCGCCGCGGAGCGGCACAGGAGCGGGTCCGCGGCGTGGGGCGCCGCGGCGATCTGCCGCAGCTGCTCCTGGCGGAACAGTCGCTGTTCGCGCAGGTTCTCCCGCAGCGCGGCAAGGTCCTCGGGCGACAGATGCGGCGACAGGTGCGCGGCACGGTCGCCGATGGTCTGATGGTTCACCACTTCACCCCTTTGAGCAGGGCGGAGACGAAGGCGGGTGGGACGGGGCCGGTCAGACGGCGGCGCGGCGCCGGCAGGCGACGCAGTGCCGGGTGTAGGGGAGGATTTCCAGACGTTCGGCGGGGACGGGCTTGGCACAGCCCTGGCAGGTGCCGTAGGAGCCGTCGTCGACGCGGGCGAACGCCTCGTCGATCTCGGTGAGGACCCGCCGGATCGCCTCCGCCTGCGCGGACATCAGATGGTCGTCCGTGCTCTGTCCGGTCTCGTCGAGGGCGCGCAGCTGGGCCAGGCGGCTGTTGCGGGCGTGTTCAAGGCGCTGGCGGGCCTCGTGAGCGGTCAGCCGGCCGGGGCGGGGATCGCTCTGGGTGGTGTCGAGCGGCACGATGAGGTCCTTCCCGGAAGCGTGGAAACGCAGAAACGTGGAAACGTAGAAGGGCGCTGCGCGCGGCAGCGGCCGCCCGGTTCCGCCGGCCGCGGTCTCCACGACCGCGGCACGGGCCGAACCGGGCGGCTCGGTCACCTTCGACTCTGCTCGACCCGGCGCCGGAAGCCCATCGGGCGCGGACCCCATTTGCCCGGGACAGCGGTGACCACGAGGCGATGCGGGGAACTGCGGATGGGTACCCGGCGGCCTCGGATATGGGTGGTGTGCCCCATCGACCGCGCGCGGTGCGGAAGGCAGGCTGGGGCGGGATCGGTCGCGACCAGTCGCGGCAGCTCCGCCGGGGGTGCGATGACCGACAGCGGATAACCGACAGCGGATGACCGACAGTAGAGGTGATCACAGTCGGATCGCAGAAGGAGGAGTTTCCGCGGTGTCGCTGTTCTGGCGGATCTTCGGGCTCAACGCCCTGGTGCTCGGCACCGCCACGGCCCTGCTGCTGTGGGCGCCGGTGACCGTCTCCGTGCCGGTGGTGCTGACCGAGGCTGTCATCCTGGTCGGCGGTCTCGCCGTCATGCTGGTCGCCAACGGCACCCTGCTGCGCTGGAGCCTGGCCCCGCTGGACCGGCTGACCAGGCTGATGACCACCGTCGACCTGCTCCGCCCCGGCCAGCGGCTGCCCGTGCCCGGCGCCGGTGGCGGCAGCGAGGTGACCGAGCTGATCCGCACCTTCAACGCCATGCTCGACCGGCTGGAACACGAACGCGCCACGTCCAGCGCCCGGGTGCTGCTGGCCCAGGAGGCGGAACGCCGCCGTATCGCCCAGGAGCTGCACGACGAGGTCGGACAGAGCATGACCGCGATCCTGCTGGTGCTCAAGCGCGCCGCGGACGACGCGCCCGAGCCGCTGCGCGAGGACCTCCAGCAGGCCCAGGAGATCACCCGGGAGAGCCTGGACGAGGTCCGCCGCCTGGTGCGCCGGCTGCGGCCCGGTGTCCTGGACGACCTGGGCCTGGTCAGTGCGCTGACCTCGCTCACGCAGGACTTCGCCACCCACACCGGGCTGCGGGTCGTACGCCGCCTCGACGCCGATCTGCCCGCCCTCGACCGGGAGAGCGAGCTCGTCCTGTACCGGGTGGCGCAGGAGAGCCTGACCAATGTGGCCCGCCATGCGGACGCGCATCGGGCCGAGGTGAGCCTGTACCGCGCGGGTGAGGCGCTGGTGCTGGAGATCGCCGACGACGGCCGGGGTATCGAGGCCGCCTGTGAAGGCGCCGGGATCCGCGGTATGCGCGAACGGGCCCTGCTCGCCGGGGCCACCCTGGACATCACCTCGACACCCGGCACCGGCACCCGGATCCGCCTGATCACCCCCGTCCCCAGGAAGCAGTCCTGACCATGCACGATCTGACCTCGCCCGAACCCACCACGGCCCCGGCACCGGCTCCCACGGCCGCGACGCCGATCCGCATCCTGCTCGCCGACGACCACGCCCTGGTACGCCGCGGCGTGCGGCTGATCCTCGACCGGGAACCCGATCTGGAGGTCGTCGCCGAGGCCGGGGACGGCGCCGAGGCCATCGAGGCGGCCCGGAACCAGGAGATCGACCTGGCCATCCTCGACATCGCCATGCCGCGCCTGACCGGTTTGCAGGCCACCCGTGAGCTGGTGGCGCTCAAACCGGGCCTGCGCATCCTGATGCTGACGATGCATGACAACGAGCAGTACCTCTTCCAGGCACTCAAGGCCGGGGCCTGTGGCTATGTACTGAAATCCGTCGCCGACCGCGATCTGATCACCGCCTGCCGGGCCGCGATGCGCAACGAGCCGTTCCTCTACCCCGGCGCGGTCACCGCCCTCATCCGCAATTACCTGGACCGAGTCCGGCACGGCGAGGAAAACCCCGACCAGTTCCTCACCCCTCGCGAGGAGGAAGTCCTCAAACTCGTCGCCGAGGGGCACTCCTCCAAGGAGATCGCCGAGATCCTCTTCATCAGCGTCAAGACCGTGCACCGCCACCGGGCCAACCTCCTCCACAAACTCGGTCTGCACGACCGGCTGGAGCTGACCCGCTACGCCATCCGCGCGGGTCTCGTCGAACCCTGACACCCGCCCTTCCGACACCGGGGCACCCCGTGTCGGGCACCCAGCAGGAAGTCGAACGCCCAGCAGGAAAGGGACGGTGCATGCGCCCAGCACCCCGCACCGTCCCGACCGCCGGTCGTCACGGGCTCCACCGGGTCCACCGGCTCGCGCGGACGCTCATCGTGCTCCTCGCCGTCCTGCTGGCGCTGGTGCCCGCGGATACCGCACGTTCCACTTCCGGTCCGGCGCCCGCCCCCGCCGCGGCGGCCACGCACGCCGAGCGCCCGCACGCCGAGCGCCCGGACACCGGGCCCCGCGCGGACGACCCGGGTGCCGCCGGCTGCGCGGCCCAGGCCCGGGTGCGGCACGACCGCCCTTGCGACCGTCCGTACCCACCGGATCCCCACGCCACCGGCCCCCGCGGTACGGATACCGGCCCGGCCGCCGGTATCCGCGATTCGGCGCCTTCCGCATGCGCACCCCTCACTTCCGGCCGATCGGCCCACCTGCGCGGCCGGGCACCTCCGGCGCCTTCCGGTACCTGACGCACCCCATCACCCTTCTCTCCGTCGCGGCCGCGCGAGCCGCCGCCGCGACGTGCCTGCCGGAGGCTCGTGTTGAAACGCCGGAACAACCAGAGCAACCAGAACAGCAGCCGGAACAAGCGCAACAGCCGGAACACGCGGCACAAGTCCCTGCGCGCGTGCGCTGATCGCCCTCGCCGTGATCGCCGGATCGCTGGCCATCGCCCTCACCGTGCCGGTCCGCCTCGGCCTCGACCTGCGCGGCGGCACCCAGATCATGCTGGAAACCCGCTCCACCCCCACCACCGAAGCCGACGCCGCGGCCACCGACCGCACCGTGGAGGTGCTCCGCGGCCGTATCGACGCGCTCGGCGTGGCGGAGCCGACCGTCGTCCGCTCCGGAGACCACCGCATCCTCGTCGAACTGCCCGGTGTGCATGACCCGAAGAAGGCCGCCGATGTGCTGGGCCGTACCGCGCAGCTCACCGTCCACGCGGTCCTCGGCCCGGCCGGGACCTCCAACGGCGCCACCGCCACGCCGCCCGCCGATCCCGCCGCGGAGCGTGTGCTGCCGGACGAGTCAGGACAGCCCCTGCGGCTGCGGGCCGCCGACCTGACCGGACGGGACGTAGAAGGCGCCGACGCCCGCTTCGACCAGCAGGGCGGTGCCGGATGGCATGTCACCGTCGACTTCACCAAGACCGGTCAGGACCGGTGGAAGCAGGTCACCGCAGGGGCCGCGTGCCATCCGGCCGGCGATCCGAAGCGCCGGGTCGCCATCGTCCTCGACAACAAGATCATCTCTTCGCCGCAGGTCGCCCCCTCCGTGCCGTGCGGGGCCGGCATCCCGGGCGGCACCACCCAGATAACCGGCTCCTTCGACGGCACCGAAGCCCGCGAACTGGCCCTGCTCATCTCCGGCGGCGCCCTGCCCGTACCCGTCGAGACCGTCGAACAGCGCACCGTCGGCGCCACGCTGGGCGACGCGGCCATCGAGGCCGCGACCTGGGCCGCCGCCATCGGCACCGCACTGACCGCGCTGTTCATCATCGCCGTCTACCGGCTCATGGGTCTGCTCGCGACCGCGGCCCTGGTCTGCTACGGCCTCATCTCGTACGCCGCCCTGGCCGCGCTCGGCGCCACCCTGACCCTGCCGGGCCTCGCCGGGTTCGTCCTGGCGATCGGCATGGCCGTGGACGCCAACGTCCTGGTCTTCGAACGGGCCCGCGAAGAGTACGCGGCCCGCAGCCGCCCCAGCCCGCGCTCGGCCCTGACGGCCGGGTTCCGCGGTGCCCTCAGCGCGATCGCCGACTCCAACATCACCACGCTGATCGCCGCGGGCCTCCTGTTCGCCTTCGCCTCCGGTCCGGTACGCGGCTTCGGTATCACCCTCGGCATCGGCGTCCTCGCCTCGCTGGTCAGTGCCCTGGTGATCAGCCGCGTGCTCGCCGAATACGCGGTCAACCGCCCCGCGGCCAACCGCCGCCCGCGTATCACCGGCATCGCGAGCACCGGATGGGTACGCGACCGGCTGCTGCGCCGCGATCCGTTCCTGATGCGCCGTCCGCGCCGCTGGCTGGCCGCCTCCGCCGTCCTCCTCGCCGTGGCCGCGTCGGGCATCCTCGCCCGCGGCCTGGACTTCGGCATCGAGTTCACCGGCGGCCGGCTGATCGAGTACGCCACCAGCACCCCCCTCGACCCCGACCGGGTCCGCACCGCCCTCACCGACGCCGGGTTCCCCCGCGCGGTCGTACAGTCCTCCGGCGACACCGGGCTCACGGTGCGCGCCGAGCACCTGACCAACGCCGAAGAGGCCACCGTCACCGAAACCATCGGCGACCTCGGCGGCGGGACGAAGAAGATCCGCGACGAGCTGATCGGCCCCAGCATGGGCGACGAACTGCGCCGCAACGCCCTCATCGCCCTCTCCCTCGCGCTGGGCGCCCAACTGCTGTATCTCGCGGTCCGGTTCCGCTGGAACTTCGGGACCGCGGCCGTCGCCGCGCTCGTCCACGACGTGGTGGTCCTCATCGGTGTCTTCGCCTGGCTCGGCAAGCCGATCGACGGGATCTTCCTGGCCGCCCTGCTGACCGTCATCGGCTACTCGGTCAACGACTCCGTCGTCGTCTTCGACCGCGTCCGCGAACTGCTCGCCCGCGACCGCATCACACCGCTTCCCCGCCTGACGAACCAGGCGATCCTGCAAACCCTGCCGCGCACCGTCAACACCGGTATGGGCGCGGCACTCATCCTCGCCGCCCTCGCGGTCCTCGCCGACGACACCCTCACCGACTTCGCCCTCGCCCTGCTCATCGGCCTCGCGGTCGGCACCTACTCCTCCGTCTTCGTCGCCGCCTCACTCACCATCGAGTTGCATCCTCACCGGAGTGCGCCGCCTCGCCGCCCCGCCAGGTGATTACCTCGGTCTCCACCAGAGGCTCAGGCGTGGCCTTCGCTCTCTTCGAGGGCCCTGATGGCGGTTGCGGTGAGGCTGTGCGTGATGTGGTCGCGCATGAGCTGGGCGGCCTCGGCGGCCTGGCGGTCGACGATGAGCTCGACCAGCTGGTGGTGTTCATCGAGGTCGCGGGTGCGGGGCTCGTCTCCGGGCGGCAGTTCGAGGCCGAGGCGGCGGTAGCGGTCGGATTTGTCCCAGAGGTCGTCCAGCAGGCGGATCAGGACGTCGTTACGCGAGGCCCGGTAGAGCGTCTGGTGGAAGACCCGGTGGGCGGTAAGCGCTTCCTCGCCCCACTGGCGCGTGACGGGCAGCAGGTTGCCGACGGCTGTCCGCATGGCGGCGATGTCGGCGTCCGTGCGGCGGGTGGCGGCGAGTTCGGCCGCGGTGGGGTCCAGGGAGAGGCGGACCTCGAAGAGCTGGCGTGCCTCGTCGGAGTTCATGGCGGAGACGCGTACGTCGCGGTGGGTCTCGACAGTGACAAGACCTTCGCTGCTGAGGCGCCGGATCGCCTCGCGCAGGGGGGTGATGCTCATGTTGAGGGACTCGGCGAGGTCGTACTGCGCGAGCCGTGAGCCGGCCGGGAGGCCGCCGGAGAGGATCCGGCCGCGGAGTTCCGCGTAGGCGAGATCGCTCTTGCTGAGGAACTGACTCGGACCGGTCATCGCCCCCTGCGATTCCTTCCCGGGCGCTCACACCCCTTGACATTTCCTGTCTGGTCGGCACAGCCTAACAGCCCGATGCATCTTATAAGATATAAGAAAGAGTCCGACTTGAAGATCACCAACGTCTACGAGGGCGTCGTCCCGATCAGCTCCTCGATCCGCAACGCGTGGATCGACTTCAGTTCGATGGACTGTTCCATCGTGGCGATCGAGAGCGACGTCATCCGTGACGGCAAGCCGGTCGTGGGCTACGGCTTCAACTCCAACGGCCGCTACAGCGCCGGCGAGATCCTGCGCCGCCGTGTCCTCCCCCGCCTGCTGGAGGCCCGGCCCGACAGCCTGCTCAACGAGCAGGGCGAGCTGGACCCCGCCAGGGCGTGGGAGGTCATGATGCGCAACGAGAAGCCGGGCGGGCACGGCGAGCGCTCGGTGGCCGTCGGCGTCGTCGACATGGCGCTGTTCGACCTCGCGTCGAAGATCGCGGGCAAGCCGCTGTACCGGTACCTGTCCGAGCGCTACGGGGACGGCGAACCCGACGACTCGGTGTTCGTCTACGCCGCCGGCGGCTACTACGCCCCCGGCAAGACCATCGCCGACCTCCAGAACGAGATGCGCGGCTTCCTCGACCTGGGCTACCACGTCGTCAAGATGAAGATCGGCGGCGCCGACCTCGCCGAGGATCTGCGCCGCATCGAGGCCGTCATCGACGTGCTCGACGGCGACGGCTCCCGGCTGGCGGTCGACGTCAACGGCCGCTTCGACCTGGCCACCGCCCTGGAGTACGGGCGGGCCATCGAGCCGTACGGGCTGTTCTGGTACGAGGAGATCGGCGACCCGCTCGACTACCACCTCAACGCGACGGTCGCCGAGCACTACAGCGGCCGCATCGCGACCGGCGAGAACCTCTTCTCGCTGCAGGACGCCCGCAACCTGATCCGCTACGGCGGCATGCGCCCCGACCGCGACACCATCCAGGTCGACCCGGCTCTCTCCTACGGCCTGGTGGAGTACCTGCGCATCCAGGACATGCTGCGCCGGCACGGCTGGTCCTCCCGGCGCTGCGTCCCGCACGGCGGACACCAGTTCTCCCTGCACATCGCGGCCGCCCTCAAGCTCGGCGGCAACGAGTCCTACCCGGGTGAGTTCCAGCCCACCGGGGGCTTCGCCGACGACGCCGTCGTCGAAAAGAGCCGCGTCGGTCTGACCGACATCCCCGGCATCGGCTTCGAGGGCAAGGCCGCCTTCTACAAGGTGCTGCGCGACCTGCACAGCTGACCGGCACAGCGGCAGACGGCCTTCACAAAGCCGCAGGTCTCCTGCCGCAGGTCTCCTGCCGTCGGCGCAGCCGCATCCATGCGCCACGTACGTCACCGGGGACGCGAGCCGCGTCGCGTCCCCGGACACCCCCCACGGGACAGGGCTACACACGATCGTCGTGCAAGGGAGCACCAACGATGACACCCACCACCGCCGTCGGCCGTCCGCAACGGTCACGGCCGAACCGTCTCCTGCGCGAGCTGTGGTTCCAGGTCGTCCTGGCCGCCGTCCTCGGCATAGTCGTCGGCATCGCCGCGCCGGGGTTCGGTGAGGAACTCAAGCCGCTCAACGACTGGTTCATCGCCCTGGTCAAGATGATCGTGGTTCCGGTCGTCTTCTGCGTGGTCACCACCGGTATCGCCGCCATGGACAACCTGCGCAAGGCAGGCCGGATCGGCGTGAAGGCGATCGGCTACTTCCTGGTGCTTTCCCTGGTGTCCATGCTCATCGGGCTGGCGGTCGCCAACATCTTCCACCCCGGCACCGGTCTGAACGTCGACCCCTCGACCCTCAACGCCAACGACGTGCCCGCGACCGCCCAGGAGCACGTCACCTTCACCGGCTTCATCTCATCGCTGATCCCCACCTCCCTGCTGGGGGCCATCACCGGTGACGCGATCCTGGCCGCGCTCATGATCTCCATCGCCTTCGGCGTGGCGCTGAACATGGCCGGCGAGGACGGCGCACCCCTGCAGCGCGGCATCCAGGCGCTGTCGGATGTCGTGTTCAGGATCGTGGGCTGGGTCATGCGTCTTGCACCGCTGGGCACTTTCGGCGCTCTGGCCACGGTGGTCGCCACCTACGGCGCCGAGAGCCTCAAACAGCTCGCCTACCTGATCATCCTGTTCACGGCGACCTGCGTCGTCTACGTCCTGGTCGTGCTCGGCGCCATCATGCGCGCCTGCCGCCTGAGCCTGTTCGGCCTGATGCGGTTCCTCAAGGCCGAGCTGCTCGTCGCCCTGAGCACCTGCTCAAGCGAGGCCGTACTGCCGCAGCTCGTGCGCAAGCTGGAGATCCTCGGCGTCGGCCGGCCCGTGGTCGGCATCGTCATCCCCTCCGGGTTCTCCTTCAACCTGGACGGCTCCGCGGTCTACCTCACGATGGCCTCCCTCTTCCTGGCCCAGGCCCTGGGGATCGATCTGTCCTGGCAGCAGCAGCTGGTGATGGTCGGCGTCATGATGCTCACCAGCAAGGGCACCGCGGGCATCGCCGGCGGCGCGTTCCTCGTGCTCGCCAGCACCGTCACCGCGGTCGGCCACATTCCCCTGGCCGCCCTCTCCCTGATCGTCGGTATCGACCGCCTGCTCAACGAGGGCCGGGTCTTCATCAACGTCCTGGGCAACGCCGTCGCCACCATCGTGATCGGAAAATGGGAGAACGACTTCGACGCCGCCCAGGCCCACGCGGTCCTTCACCCCGGCAGCACACCGCCGCCGTCCGCCGACGCCGACACGGCCAAGGTCGGCGCCGACACCTGACCAGGCCCCAGGCCTCAGGCCTGGCCTGGAGGACGATGCCGGGGAGCTCCCCGGGCACCCGCCCGTCGCATGGCCGGCGCAGCCGACGGTCAGAGGAGTCCGAGGAGCTTGTCGGTGAACTCGGCGGTGGTCGCGGCGCCGCCCAGGTCGCGGGTGCGGACATCGGTCTTGGCCAGGACCGAGGCGATCGCGTCCGTGATGTCCTTCGCGGCGGCGGGGTGGCCGAGGTGGTCGAGCATCATGGCCGCCGACCAGATCGCGCCCAGAGGGTTGGCGATGCCCTGGCCCGCGATGTCGGGGGCGGAGCCGTGCACCGGCTCGAACATCGAGGGGAACTCCCGCTCGGGGTTGAGGTTGGCGGCCGGGGCGATGCCGATGGACCCGGCGACCGCGGCCGCCAGGTCACTGAGGATGTCACCGAAGAGGTTGGAGGCGACGACGACGTCGAAGCGGGCCGGTTCGAGGACGAACTTGGCCGCCAGCGCATCGATGTGTTCCTGGCCCCAGGCCACCTGCGGGAAATCCGCGGCCCGTTCGGCGACGAGCTGGTCCCAGAACGGCATGGTGTGCACGATGCCGTTCGACTTCGTCGCGGACGTCAGCAGGCCTCGGCGCCGCGCGGCGAGCTCAAAGGCATAGTCCAGTACGCGGGTGACACCGGCCCGGGTGAAGACGGACTCTTGGACGGCCATCTCGTCCGGGAAGCCGCGGTTGAGCCGGCCGCCGACCTCGCTGTACTCGCCCTCCACGTTCTCGCGGACGACGACGAAGTCGACGTCGCCCGCCCGGGCGCCGCGCACCGGGCTGTCGATGCCCTCGAAGACGCGGATGGGCCGGAGGTTGACGTACTGGCGGAAGCTGCGCCGGATGGGGACCAGCAGGCCCCACAGCGAGACATGGTCGGGCACCCCCGGGTAGCCCACCGCGCCCAGCAGGATGGCGTCCTTGTCGCGGAGCTGGTCGATGCCGTCGGCGGGCATCATCGCGCCCTCCCGCAGATACCGCTCGCAGGACCAGTCGTCGTACGACGTGTACGACAGGGTGAAGCCGTGGCGGCGGCCCAGGACGTCGAGGACCTGCCGCGCGGGCGGCAGCACCTCGGCGCCGATGCCGTCGCCGGGAATCAGGGCAATACGGTGGTTCGTCATGCCGTCGATTCCAGCAAGGCAGCCGGCAGGGCGTCCAAGACGCAATCCGGATCTGCCTTATAACCGATGCCTATCTGTCAGTGGCCGGACGGGACCGCTGTCGTCCAGAAGGCCGCGGCGGCCGGCGACAGGACGCCACGGCGGCTGACGAGCGCGACCCGTAGCGCGGTCGCGGGTTCGATGTCCAGGACATCGGCCCCCGTCCGCCGGGCGATCTCCCGCCAGGACTCCGTCACCACCGCGAGCCCGACCCCGGCCAGCACCAGAGGCAGCAGAGCGACCCGGTGCTCGGTCTCGGCCGCCACGGTGAAGCCGATGCCCTGATCCCGCAGGGAATCGACGTACGCCCGCATCCCGGTCCCGGGCTGCCCCACGATCAGCCGCCGGCCCGCCAGCTCCGCACTGCGCACCACCTGCCGGCCAGGGAAGGAGCCCGGCGCGGCCATCAGCACAAACCGCTGCTCACCCAGCACATGCGAGCGGACCTCCTTGTCCGGCACCGGGCCGGCGGAGGCCAGCAGACCCAGCTCCACCGCCCCGGTCCGCACCGCGTCGATGACATCGCGGGCGGTGAAGGCCGCCTTCACCGCCACCGCCACGCCGGGATACCGCTCGGTGAAGGACCGGATCAGCGTCGTCAGCGGCTCGACCGCCTGCGACGGCATCGCCGTGACATCCAGCCGCCCCTCACGCAACTCCTGCACCGCCGCCACACTCGCCCGCGCCGTCTCCAGACTCCGCACCGCCTCACGGGCCGGCTCGACCAGCGCCCGGCCCGTCTCCGTCAACACCGCCCGGCGCCCGATCCGGTGGAACAGCTCCGTACCCAGATCACGCTCCAGCACCCGCACGGCCTGCGACAACGACGGCTGCGACACGTACAGCGCCGAAGCGGCCCGGTTGAACCCACCCCGGTCGACGACCGCCAGGAAGTACTCCAAGTGCCGGATATCCACGGGCCTCCTCCACTCCGCATCTGGCGACCAGGTGATCCGCCACTGTGCGTGCGCAGCCTCTCACGCACGCACGGGCACAGATGTCCGCCCGGGCGGGGGTCGGCGCCCTGCGCCGTCGCGGTCAGGCTGTGGCCGGCCCCTGAAGTACGGCTCGCTGTAAGCGGCCGTGTCGCGCTGGAAACGCCATCCCTCGGAGGCTCGGCTGGCTCGGTTTTTCGATGGGCGATACCCGAACTCGACGAGCTGCGCTGGGCCTTTGATGTCGTGACGCCCCTCATACAGGATTATCTCTTCCTTGGCGGTGGCAAGAGGCCGCCCGTCGAGCTGACGCTTTCCATAGTCGACGCCGGGCGCGTGGTCCACTCGATCGATCTAGGTGGATGCGTTGTCCATGACGAGGAGGCCAGCCTCGACCGCTTGAGCTGGGACGGCCTGGACGTACCACTGCTGCGGAACGAGCCGTTGCCAGTTGGACACATAGCGACGGTGATCGACCAGGTCTATCCGATCCACTACGGCTTCTCCGTCCACCACGACATCTGAATCAGGAGGGCTATTAGCAGGCTACGAGACTGGCATCAGGCGCGAAGACCGGGCCGTCTCCGGCGGACCAGGGCAGGTTCCGCCTGTGCGGGGCAAGCGCGGGCGCCCCGCCGGCGTCCCGCCGCGCTGTATGCCGACCGCGGCTACGACTACGGCACCTACCGCCGCGACCTGCGCGGATGATTGTGGTGGCGGTCGTCCGCGGGCTCGCCTCGTCGCGCGCTCACCGCGCGGTGACGCCCGTGGTGGCGACGTCTGGTCTGTGTCGCCTGGTCACGGCCAGGAGTTCAGCAGCAGGGCCGGCCAGGGGGCGCTCCGATGCCCATACGGCGCGCAGGACACGGTGCAGTTTGATGCCCTCGACCTCGACCGCTACCAGGCGGCGATCGGCGAGGTCCGTTCGCACAGCGAGTTCGCTGATCACTGCCGGGCCGGTCCCGGCAATCACGGCGTTTCGCACGGCCGTCGCCGACCCCAGCTCCAGCAGGGGCCGGGGCTCAGCCGCCCCCGCCCGGCGCAGCGCCTGGTCCAGAGTTTCGCGTGTGCCCGATCCTTGTTCGCGGAGGACCAGCGGCGCGGCGGCAAGCTCGGCGACGCCCAGCGGGCGACGGCGGCGCGCCCAGGGGTGACCCGGCGCAACCACCACGAGCAGACGGTCATAGGCGACCCGCCGAGCAGGCAATCCGGCTGGGGCCTGCGGTGACTCGATGAAACCGACATCCACCGCTCCACTGCGCAGCAACTCGGGGACGTGCTCGCTGTTGGTCACCTGGAGACCCACGTACAGCTCCGGGCGCAGCCGGCGCAGTTCGCCGAGCCAACCCGGCACCAAGTACTCGGCCACGGTCATGCTCGCGCCGACTCGCAGCTCGGCGTCCCGCTTGGTGCGCAACGCCTCCGCGCCGGTGAGCAGACCGTCCAAGTCCTGGAGAACCTGCTGGGCCCAGCCCGCCACGGCCCGACCCGCATCGGTGAGCTGTGATCCGCGCCGCGTCCGCTCCACCAGCACCAGGCCGAGCCTGCGCTCCAGCGTGGACAGCCGTTTGCTGGCCGACGGCTGCGCGAAACCGAGCTGCGCCGCCGCCCTGCTCAGACTCCCCACGTCTCCGACAAGGACGAGCAGGCGCAGCGATTCCAGATCCGGCAACTGGCTCATAGCTCCAGGGTATGGCTCAGGTCAGACCAGCAGTCATACCTGTTGGCTATGACTTTCTCGCGATCTCACTACTACAACCACGGCTGCGGTCGCTCTGTCATGCACTCCGGGTATGACGTCCCAATGTGTTGACCGGTACCGCGCTCCGCGCATCAGGATGACGATCAGGTCATGATCAAACCAGGACACGTTGTCGGGCGTTCCACAGCCACTGCCAGCCCGGTTCGTTCACTGGCCCCGGGGCTGCTCGTGGCGGGTGTCGGCACGGCTACCGCGTTCTCTCTCAACAAGCTGGTGCCTGCGGTGAGCGCGCTTACCGTCGCGGTGGTGCTCGGGGTCGCCGTGGGAGGTCGTCTTCCGGCGGAGGCCCAGGAAGGTCTGGGCTGGGCGACGAAGAAGTTTCTGCGGCTCGGCGTCGTCCTGCTCGGCCTCCAGCTCGGGCTCGGCGAGGTTTTCGGGCTCGGCGCGGGCAAGGTGCTGGCGGTCGTGGTCACCGTGCTCGTGGCCTTCTTCGGAACGCTCCTGCTCGGTCGGCTGATCCGAGTGTCGAAAGGGCTCGCGCTGATGGTGGCAACCGGATTCTCCATCTGCGGGGCGTCGGCGATCGCGGCAATGGACAGTGTCACCGAAAGCGACAGAGAGGACGTAGCGACCGCTGTCACTCTCGTGACCCTTTACGGAAGCGCCGTGATTGCGCTCGTACCGTTCGTCGGCCAGGCGCTGGGAATGAGTCCTGAGCACCTCGGGTCCTGGGCAGGGCTTTCCGTTCACGAAGTCGCCCAGGTCGTTGCGGCCGCGTCACCGGCAGGCGCCGGGGCGGTTGCCATCGCCGTCGTCATCAAGCTGACCAGGGTCGTCCTGCTCGCCCCGATGGTCGCCGGTGTCAGCATCGTGCAGCGTCGGCAAGGCGGGACCTCGACGGGGAAACGCCCGGCGATCGTTCCGCTGTTCATCCTCGGTTTCCTGGTGATGATGCTGGTTCGCAGCAGCGGTATCGTGCCGTCGACCGCGCTGTCCGTGGCCAAAGTCGGCACCACGCTGCTCTTCGCCGCGGCACTGTTCGGTCTGGGCAGCGGCGTCAAGATCGGTGCACTGCTTCGCGCGGGAAGGCGAGGTCTTGCCCTCGGGGCTTTGTCCACGCTTCTCGTCGCGGTTGTCGGCTACGGCGCGCTGGCCGTCGTCGGTGTCTGATATCTGAGTCAGCGCGCGGCGGCAGACACCACCCTCGTACTTCTCCTCGGCGACTGCGACGCGCGGCGACGACGTAGCCACCGGGCCCGGCCCCGAGTACGACAACATCGTCCAGCGGCCGGATCCCTTCTGGGCTGGGGCGTCGGATGGTGCCCGCGTCGGCCGGGCCGGCAGCGCGACCGCCCGGTCTCTCTGGCGGAAGTACCAGGGCAGGAGCGGCTACTGGGCCGCTGCTGCCTGCTCGGCCTGGTCGAAGAACTTCATGGCCATGAAGCCGTGGGCGTAGCTGCCGCCGGCGCGCAGTACGGCCGCGATCATGGTGGTCTCTGCCAGTTCCTCCTGGGTCGCGCCCTCGGCGTGCGCGGCCTTCGTGTGCGCCTCGATGCAGTAGGCGCACTGCGTGGTCAGTGCCACGGCCACGGCCACGAGCTCGGTGTACTTGCGCGGGATGACCTTCCCGGCCCCGGACAGGGCCTCCCGGTCGAAGGCCATGAGGGCATTGAACGCCGCCGGGGCGCCGGCGCGGAGGTCCTTGGCGTACTGATGGTCGTTGTGGTCGTGGTAGGACACGAGTGCTCCTGTGGAGTGGGGGCGTGGCGGCGACGGCCTGGTGTGCGGTCGTAGTCCTCGGGCGTGTGCTGCAGGAAGGGCTTCGGGGCGAAGACACCGGCCGCGTTGACGAGGAGAGTGGCGTCGGCGTGCTCTTCGGTGAGGGTGACGCGCAGGCGGTCGACGGCCGCGGGGTCGGCGAGGTCGGCCGCCAGGCCGACGGCGTTGCCGTGGGTGGACAGGGCAGCCGCCGCTTCATCGGCGCTGGACTGCGTGCGGCCGGTGACGACGGCGCTGCCGCCGGCGTCGAGGACATGGCGGGCGACGGCGTGGTCCATGCCGCTGGTGCCGCCGATGACGACGACCTTCTGGCCGGAGAAGTCGAGGGTGGTGGTGGACATGTGGTGCTCCTGTTTCAGGCGGGTTGCCCGGACGAGGGAAGGGGGGTGTCCGGTGTCGCGGTCAGGCGTAGGGATTGAGTACGAGATAGCCGCCGACGCGGCTGAGCCGGTCCGAGGCGGGGTCGGACGGGAGCGCGTGGCCGAGGTGGCAACGAGGGGCGATCGGCGATCGGGGCCTCCCGCCACGGCGGCCTCGGCTTCGGCACCGCCGCCGCCACCGCCACCGTTGACAGCATCACGGCGGCCGGTGACGGCGTCACGGCGGCCGGGCCGCACCACCGCGGCTCGTCACGCGAGACCCCAGCATCGCTCCGACGACCCGCAGGGGCCGATGACGGGCCGGGTTGCGTATGGCTAACGGCGGGCAGCTGCGAGGCTGTCGGCAAGGCGGAGCAGGTCCGCACTGAGCGGGGAGTCGGCGCTCCAGACCGCTTCAAAGGAGATCTGCACCTCGCGACCCTCGTCCATCAGGGGCCGGTGGGGCACATCGGGCGAGGTGAGCTTGGAGCGGGGGACCATGGCCGAGCCCAGACCCAGCTTGGTCCAGTCCTCCAGGACCCCATAGCTGGCGGCTTCTCCCGGATAGGTGCGCAGGGGCATCTCGCGTGCCTGGAAGAGCTGTGTGGTGAAGGTGGTCAGGCCGCAGGTGTCCGGCACGAGGATGAAGCACTCCTTGCTGACTTCTTCGAGTTCGAGCGGAGTCGCCTCTGTCGCCTCCGTCCCCTCTGCGGAATCGGGACTGATGACGACAATCGGCTCGACGTCGATGACCCGGTGCTCAAAGCGAGGCATCGCGGTGACGGCCGGGATCAGGATGATGTCGAGCTGGCCGGTCTGCAGGCATTCGCGCAGGTCCTGCATGTTCGCCTCGCGCAGCACAAGGTCGCGGGGCATGGGAAGGTCGCGCACCTTGCTGAACGCCCGGGCGACCAGATGCGAGCCGATCAGGGGTGAGAGCCCCATGCGGATCTTCTGCTCACCTGGTTCGGTCAGCCGCCTGGCCTCCGCCGCGACGGCATCGAGTGCCACCAGGGCGCGCTCGATCAGTGGAAGGATCCGGGTGCCGAAGGCGGTCTGGGTCACGCCGCGCGGCGACCGGTCGAAGAGCTTGTCCCCGAGGCGCTCCTCCAGCTTGGCGATCCCGTTGGACAGGGCTGGCTGGGTGACCCCGTAGGCCCGCGCGGCGGCACTGAACGACTTGGTCTCGGCGACCGCCTGCGCGTAGCGGAGTCCTTCGAGATTCAGGCGATCCATCATAGCCATGCCTTATCGCTCCATTCACTGATGTCCCCTACCTGGCTTGTTTCCCTCCGCCTACGGTGGGGTCTCTGCTGATTCAGCTGCTCATTCAGCATAACCAGCAGCTATATGCATCGTCGTGTTCGGATTGGAAAGGCACTATGTCAGACACTGCCGTGGCCATGGTCGTGACCGAGCCCCGAGGCCCGGTTCACCCGTCCGTGGCCGAGACGCCATCGCCGACGGGCAGGTGGGTCCGTGTGTCCGTTACGGCGAGCGGCGTGTGCAACGCCGACATCGGAACGGCCGCGGCCACCGGCGCGGGTACGTCCTTCCCGGTGACCCCGGGGCATGAGGTCGCCGGTGTCATCGCCGAGATGGGCGATGAGGTGGCGGGCTGGTCGGTCGGGGACCGCGTGGCTGTCGGCTGGTTCGGCGGCAGCTGCGGGCACTGCGCATACTGCCGGGCGGGCGACGTCGTCCACTGCCCCGAACGCAAGGTGCCCGGCCTGTCCTACCCGGGCGGCTGGGCCCAGAGCATCACCGTGCCCGCTGACGCACTCGCGCGCATCCCCGACGAGCTCGACCTGTTCGACGCCGCCCCGTTCGGCTGCGCGGGCGTGACGACCTTCAACGCCGTCCGCAAGGCCGGTACACGCGAGGGCGGTACGCGCGAGGGCAGTCGCGTCGCCGTGTTCGGGCTCGGCGGACTGGGCCACCTCGCCGTTCAGTTCGCGGCGAAGCTCGGCTACGAGACCATCGCCATCGCCCGGGGCGGCGACCGCGAGAAGCTTGCCCGCGACCTCGGCGCCCACCGCTATATCGACAGCGACGCCCAGGCGCCCGGAACCGCTCTCGCGGAACTCGGCGGCGCCGACCTCATCGTCTACACCGCCTCCTCCACCACCCCCGTGGACGAGTTGCTCACCGGGCTGAACGTGCACGGACAGCTCACCCTCGTCGGCGTCGACGCGGGATCCGTGACCGTTCCGGCGGCCCAACTCGTCATGAACGGCCACACCCTCACCGGACACCTGACCGGCAGCGCCCGCGAGACGGAAGAGGCGATGCAGTTCGCCGTCACCAACAGCGTACGGCCCATGATCGAGCGCATGGCGCTGGAGCAGGCCGGCGAAGCCGTGACCCGGCTGCGCTCCGGGGCTCCCCGCTTCCGCATCGTCCTGGACACCGGGCGCCCGGCAGCCGACGGCCAGTAACCACACCCTCCCGGCCGCTCCGCGTCACGGCCACGGCGCGGCCACCGCCTGCGTTGATGCCACCGGCTCGGCACGCCCCAGAAGCCGGACGCCGAAACACCACCGGTAACAGCGGGGTTCGGCCTGATCAATTCGGCCTGATCAAAAGGAAGCCACACATGTCCCACCAGGACAGCCACAACGTGATCGTGGTCGGCGCCGGCGCCTCCGGACTGGCCGCGGCCACCGCTCTGCTCGCCGCCGGCCGCGACACGGTTTGTCTGGAGGCCCGCGACCGCATCGGCGGACGCCTGCTCTCTGCCCCCACATCGCACCCCGAGCGGGCCCTCGACCTGGGAGCCACCTGGTTCTGGGACGGCGAGGAGCGCGTGCGGACCCTGGCCGTACGCAGTGGCATCGAGATCTTCGACCAGCACCTCGCCGGCGACGCCATGCTGCAGGAGACCACCGGCACACGCCGCTTTGCCGGCAACCTGATCGACGCGCCCTCGCGCCGTTTCGCCGCCGGATCCCAGAGCCTCGCCACCGCCCTCGCCGCCGCGCTGCCCACCGAATCCCTGCGGCTGAATACGCCCGTCAGCGCCATCCGCCCGCGTGGCCAGGGCGGCCAAGGCGGCCTTGCCGTGCTCACCCCGGCCGGAACCCTGCACGCCGAGCACGTCATTCTCGCCGTCCCCCCGGCCCTGGCGCTGGAGCACATCGACTTCGGCGACGCACTTCCCGCCGACCTCGTGCGCCTCGCCCGGTCCACCCCGGTCTGGATGGGGGCCGTCGCCAAGGTCGTCGCCCAGTACCCCTCCGCCTTCTGGCGGGAGGCCGGGCTGGCCGGTGCGGCGTTCAGCAGGACCGGCCCACTCCAGGAGATCCACGACATGTCGGGGCCCGACGGCCGACCTGCCGCACTCTTCGGGTTCGCGCATGCGCGCACCGTCGGCCCGGGCTTCGAAAAGGCCGTCACCGCACAGCTCGCGCGGCTCTTCGGCCCGGCCGCGGCCACCCCCGATGTCCTGCACATACAGAACTGGAGCGCCGAGCAGTGGACGTCCCCGTCCACCGTGCAGCGTCTTACCGACTACTCGCTCTTCGGGCACCCCCTCTATCAGCGGCCGGCATTGGACGGCCGCCTGCACTGGGCGTCGACCGAGACGGCGACCGACCACGCCGGACACATCGAAGGCGCCCTCGCTGCCGGAGAGCGAGCAGCGCAGGCCGTACTGGCGGCGCCCGGCGCCCCGAACACCTTGGTTCGGCCCGAAGTGGCATGCAACTGAGCGGCGCGAGCAACATAGCGGCGACCGATCATTTCAACTCCGCGGAACTCCTGGCCGAATAGAAGGGATCCACCAGTTGCCTCGACTGGCGGGAATGGGTCGGCGGCGACTGCTGCCCCGACGGGCACTGACGCCGAGTCCGTTCCACGGCATCCGCGTCGAACCCCGATAACATCCGCGGTCGGCAGGCGCACCCCGAGTGGCGCGACCGTCCGACGGCATGGCCCGGGCAGCGCCTTCATGGCCTCACCCCCGCCGGCTACTTCAAGGAGGAGTCATGTACGAGCTGGAAGCGCTGCTGCGTGAATACGACCGTGCCCGCGGCTACACCGACGAGCTGTGGCAGGACCTGACTCCGGACGAGGTGATCTGGCGTCCGCGCGAGGAGTTCAGCGCCATCGGATGGCATCTCGGCCACCAGGCCCATGTCGCCCACTTCATGATCCGCAATCTCACCGCGGCCGAGCCCAGTCCCGATCCCGCTCTGGACTCCCTGATGGACTCCGCGTTGCCGGAACAGTTCCGGGGCGCGCTGCCGACGGTGCGTCGGCTCACCGCTTTCAGGGAGACCGTCGCCGAGCGGGTGCACGCCCGCATCGGTGACATCGCGGCCGGGAAGGTGAGTGCCCCCACACAGATGACCATCGTCGGGACGCAACTGCTGACCGCGCTCATCAATCATGAGTACCAGCACGACCAGTGGATCGGCGAGGTCCGTTCCGAGCACCTCGGGCATGCGCTGCCCACCGATCCGGACTCCGACCATGTCCGCCGTATCGACGGCTACCTCGTTCTGCACCCCTACGTGTGACGCGCGGAGCATGCCGTCCTCTTCTGCCCCCGCTCCTCGTGTCCGCCGACGCAGCCGCATCAATCGGTTCGTTGCTGGCCGAGTCAGTCGCCCAGAGCGAGACCTACGCCGGATTGGCTCGCACGGCCACGACGGCGGGCGCCGCCGCGGTCGGTGTGCCTCTTGCCCTCCTCGCGCAACGGCGAGGGCGCCGGTCCTCCCTGAGCGCCGGATGGCTCGCGGCCACCCTCGGCGGAGTCCTGCTCGTGGGCTCGGCGGTGAGCAGGTCAATCCCCCTGCTCGTAGTGGGGATGCTGCTCTTCGGCATCGGGAACGCGACGAACCAGCAGAGCCGGTACGCGGCCGCCGACCTGGCCGCGCCGCACCGCCGGGCCCAGGCTCTGTCCCTCGTGGTGTGGTCGACGACCATCGGTTCGGTGATCGGGCCCAACCTCGCCGATCCCGGTGCCGGAGTGGCATCGATTCTGCACCTCCCTCGGCTGGCCGGCGCGTTCGTCCTGGCCACCGTCTGCATGGCGCTGGCATCGGTACTGCTCTGGGTCTGGCTCCGCCCTGACCCGCTCCTGCTGGCCCGGCAGCACCAGGACGCCGACAAGCAACCGGAAAACGGCTCGAGTTCCCAGGCGGCACAAGCCGAGGCCACAAAAGAGGCGGGGCAGTCGCAGACCGGCACGCTGCGCGCGGGCCTGCGTCATCTTCGCCACGCCCCGCGGGCGGCCTTCGCGTTCGTGACCATTGTGGTGGCCCACACGGTCATGGGGGCCATCATGACGATGACTCCCGTCAGCATGTCCGAAGACGGCGCGAACCTCAGCATCGTCGGCGTCACCATAAGCGGCCATCTGCTGGGCATGCACGCGTTCTCGCCCATTGTCGGCTGGCTCGCCGACCGGATCGGTCATCTGCCGACCGCGGTGGCCGGGCAGGCCATTTTCATCGCGTCCGCACTGCTGTCGGGCCTGAGCCACGGCTCGGTCGGCATGGTGATGGCAGGACTGTTCCTCCTGGGGCTGGGCTGGTCGTTCAGCCTGGTGGCCGGGTCAGCAATGCTCAGCGAGGCCACGCCCGCGGCTCTCCGGCCCGGAGTGCAGGGCACCACGGACACCGCGATGAACGTCGTCGCAGCGGTGGGTGCCGGCCTGGCCGGGCCCGTCATGGACTGGATTGGCTTCGGCGGGCTGAACGCCGTCGCCGCGGCTTTCGTGCTGCCCGTAATCGCCTTCTGGATCTTCCTCTGCCGTCGGCCGGTCTGATACCGCAACCGCGTCCGGGATGACACTTGGTACGGGTGCTTGGGCGCCGACGTCGTCGGGGGTGGCGATGCGTTCGATCCGCGGGTGGGCGAGCCGGACGTAGTCGCCGCCGGAGATGACGGCGGAGCGGTCGAGGCGGGCGGCGTTGAAGTAGAGCTGTGGCCGGGTGACGATCTCGGGGTCGGCGACGAGTTCGAGATCGGGATCGAACGCGAAGGGGAGGACGGTGCCGGGGACGGCGTGAGCCAGTCGTTCGGCGGTCGCCGCGTCGCTGAATCCGACGTAGCGGGCGTCGAACAGCCGGCGGACGGCGTCCAGGTCGACGCGTCGGTCGCCGGGGACGACCGCGAGCACGTGGCGGGTGGTGCGCCGGTCGGTCTTGACTCTGAGGATGATGCACTTGGCTGCGTGGGACACGGGGTGACCGCGCAGGGCACTGACCGATTCCGTGGTGCCGTCCGGTTCGTGGTCGATGAGCCGATAGGGGGTCTGGGTGGTGTCGAACAGGGCGATCAGACGCTGGTAGGTGTCGGGGTGGGGCACGTTCTGTCCTCTTCCACGGTTTTGGCGGTTTTGCCGGTGGCGGTGGCGGTGGCGGTGCGATGGGTGCGTTCGATGGCCTGGCCCCAGTACGTTCCGGCGATCATGAGCACGGCGCCGAGGGAGGCCCACACGGTGAGCCGTTCGTTGCCGAAACTGATCCCGATCGCGACGGCCCAGATCGGTTCGGTGCCCAGCAGCAGGGTGGCCCGGCTGGCGGAGGTGCGTTGCACGGCCCAGGTCTGGACGAGGAAAGCGAACACGCTGCAGAACAGGGCGAGATAGATCAGCTGCGACCATGTGGTGGCGCTGCTGTGGGCAAGGTCGGGCAGGTGAATGAAGGCGGGCGCCAGGAACAACCCCGAGCCGACGACGGTCTGCACGGTCGTCAGGTGGAGCGGATCCATGGGGTGGCGGGCGGTGAGCCGTCCGACGAGCGCGACGTGCCCGGCCCGTACCACCGCGGCGGCGAGCACCAGGGCGTCGCCGAGCCGTAGCGCGTGCAGTCCACTGCTGGAGGTGAGCAGCCCGACGGCCAGCACACACAGGCCGGCGGCGACGAAGAACGTCCAGGGCAGCCTGCGGCTGCTCGCGGTCCGGTCAAGCAGCGGCGTCAGCACAATGGTCAGGCTGATGATCAACCCGGCGTTCGCGGCGCTGGTGTGCGCGACCCCGTAGGTCTCCAGTACCAGAACGGCTGCCTGTGTAACCCCCAGCAGCGACCCGGCGCGCACCTCCGCGCGGGTCCAGCGGCGCGCCCGGCGACGGGAGGCGACCAAGGCTCCGCATGCGAGCGCGGAGATCGCGTACCGGGCGAACAGCACGGTGGTAACCGGGAGCGCGCCGGTGGCCGTCTTGGCCGCCAGGTAGCTGGAACCCCAGACCAGCGCGATCAGGAACAGCGCTACATCGGTACGGCGTGCAACGGGCATACGCCCACGCTGCACCATCAGGATGTTGAAGACAATCACCAGCTTCTAAAGCAAAGCTGTAGCTCCCCTACACTGTCCACATGGATGAGCGGCAACTTCAGATCCTGCGGGAACTGGGAGAACTGGGCAGTGTCAGTGCGGTCGCCAAGGCACTGCACGTGACGCCTTCCGCCATCTCCCAGCAGTTGCGCCTGTTGCAGCGTTCGATCCCCGTCCCGCTCACCGAGCGCGCCGGGCGCCGGGTGGTGCTCACCGAGGCCGGGCAAGCCCTGGCCCGCGCTGCCATCGAGGTGGAGACGGCCCTGGCCCGGGCGCGACACACCATCGCCGACTTCGCCGAGCAGCCCGACGGCGACGTCTCGCTGGCGGCGTTCCACAGCGCGGCCTCCGCGTTCTTCCCCCTGCTGCTGCGCGGCCTCGCCGGGCCGGGCCACCCACGACTGGCCCTCGCCGACGAAGATGTCGCCCAGGACCGCTTCCCCGCCCTCACCCGTGACTACGACCTCGTTCTCGCCCACCGCCTCGACCACGGCCCACCCTGGCCACGCTCCGTCACCGCCGGCACCCTGCTGCGAGAGCCGCTCGATGTCGCCCTGCCGACCGGCCACCCGCTGGCCTCCAAAACGCTGCTCTTCCCACATGACGTGGCCGACCAGCCCTGGATCACCGTCCATGACGGCTTCCCGCTCATGTCCACCATCGAAGCCATCGCCAGTGTCGCCAACCGCCGCCTCGACATCGCCCACCGCATCAACGAATTCGCCGTGGTCGCCGAGGTCGTAGCCGCCGGCGGCGGCCTGGCGCTGATGCCACGCTGGACAGCCCGCGAGCATCCGAACCTCGTCCTGCGGCCGCTGGGCGCAGTCCACGCCCGACGCCACATCGACGTCCTCCACCGACCGGAACGCACCGCACGACGGGCCGTCCGAACCGTCCTCGCCGAGTTGCACCGCGCCGCCGCAGAGATCCAAAGCCAGGACACCCACGCGTCTGAGCGCGCTTGACCGTGGCGACGGCCAGAAAGACACCGTACGCTGGCGCACCCGGAACGAGCGTCAATTACAAGTTGACGCCGAGCTGGCGTCAACTTACGATTGACGCATGAGCCCACTCGACATCAGCCTCGCCGACCTGATCGCCCGTCTCGATGAGGAACTTTCCGACGCCGACGAACTGGCCCGCATCAGCGAGGCGCGACTTCGTGCCCAGACCCTGTCCGACCTCGGTGACCAGCTCATCGACCACTACGTCAGCAAGGCCAAGCGGACCGGCGCGTCGTGGACCGAGATCGGCGACGCCATCGGGGTGTCCAAACAGGCCGCCCAGCAACGCCACACACCCGCGGCATTTGATCGGTTCACCAACCTGAACCGGCACAGCATCGTGCTGGCACAGGAGGCCGCCCGAACCCACAAGCACGACTTCATCGGCACCGAACACATCCTGCTCGGCCTGCTCGGCGAACCGCAGGGCCTGGCGTACGAAATGCTGATAGCGAAAACCGAGTCCGAGCAACGCATCCGCAACGCGATCGAGGAAGCGATGCCGCCGGCCGGACAGAAGGCGCTGCGAGGTCACATCCCGTTCCGGCCGGAGAGCAAGGAGGCCATCGAGCAGGCACACCGCGCGTCGGCCGACCTCGGCCACGACTGGGTCGGGACGGAACACACGCTGCTTGGCCTGATCCGCGCCGAGGAGAGCCCCGCCGCGCAGATCCTGCGCAACCTCGGCTTCACGTCGGACGAGTTGCACGAGACGGTCAAGACCGAGATCGCCAAACGGCTCGCCGTGCGCGACAAGCAGTAACGAAACGAGCCGCCGCGCGCAGTGCCGCAGCGCGCCTGCTCGCCCGTGACTGTCTCTGTTTGGTCAGACGAGGGGGTCGCCGACGGCCCCGCCGGTGGCCGTGCGGATCGCGTGGGCGAACCGTACAGCGGCGGCCTTCACCTCGGTCAGTTCCGTGGTGTCCGCGCCGGTGCCGGAGCCGGTGCCGGCGAGGAAGGCGACGCCGATCCGCTCGTCCAGCACCCGCACCACCGCGGCGGTGGCCGCGGCGTGCAGCCGCACCTCCAGATCACCGGCCGGACGCCCCAGCCGGTCGCAGATGATCACGCGCATCTGCTGTTCGATCTGGTCACAGGCCATCAGCCAGGCCGTGCGCAGAGCCGGTTCGGTGTCGGCGAGCCGGATCATCTTCATCGCCAGCATCTCATCGGCCAGATCGACCGGCCGCGTCTCGTACTGGAGCCGGACCAGTTCCCCCGCCAGGTGGTCTTCGAGGGAACTGTCCTTCGGCCAGCTGTGCAGCACGCTCATCAAGGTGACGACGCCCTGCATGACGATCGGCTCGGCGCACGCCTCCTTGCTGCGGAAGTGGCGCCAGATGGTGCGCGTGGACAACCCCACCGCATCGGCGATCTGGTCGCCGCTGGTCGCGGCCACACCCTGCTTCCAGAACAGGCGCGCCGCCTCCCGGGAGATCTCCAGCCGCAGCCGCGTACGCCGCCGCTCGCTCATCCCTCCCACAGGGCGATTCTCCGTCGCCATAACATTCATCAACCCTTCTCCTTCTCCGTCCAGAGGCGGCATGACGTCGCCAAGTGAGCCGATGCGCGGCGGTGCGCGGCGGCGGTGGTGTTACCAGCTGAGGGCGTTGTCCATCGACTGCTGCCAGTACGTGACGCTCAGGGAGTCATCCACGTAGACGCCCTCGGCGGGCAGAGACGGGCGGGCGACCCAGGAGGTGTTCTCCCCGGCGCGGTCCCGGAAGGTGACGGCGAGGGACTTCACGGTGTGGCCGTTCGTGCCACTGCCGTCGGTGGCCGACAGATTCACGGCCGCGTAGCCGGACTCGCCCGGCGCGAGCGTGACGACGGCCTGCGGCTTGGAGTCCTCGTTGACCGGTGGCACCGACTGGGCCTTGCCGAAGCGGGCGGCCGGGTAGCCGTAGAGGCCGCAGGGGGCGCTGCCGGTGTTGGTGACCGTGAGCAGCATGTGGTTCACCGGGCGATTCACCGGGGCCGCGACCGTCTTGGTGCCGGAACCCTTGCAGGCGACGGCCTTGTCGCCACTCGCGCCGGCGCCGCCGGACTTCGCACCCTTACCGGAGGACGAGCCGGAAGAGGAGCCGGTCGAGGAGCCAGCCGGGGAGCCACCTGCCGACGGGCCCTCGTCAGACCCACCCGATCCGTCGCCGCACGCGGTCAGGGAGAGAGCGGCGATCGCGACGGCCGCGGTGGCGGTCAGCAGGCGGGTACGGGTGTCCCGGACACTGGACATGTGGGTGCTGTGCCCTTCTGTGGCGCAGTGGGGAGTGCTTGGCTGACCGGAGTCTGTTGGGTGATCCGTCCCAGCCGCTACGAAGGACCGGCAATTGAATACGCTGGGATGGAAAACGGGCCCTGACCAGGAGAGATTCAGGCAGCCTGGAATGCGGGAATGGGACGCGCCGGGTCACGTGGGACATGAAGAGGAACGGTGTCAGGGGCGATGGAGCTGGTCGTGGAGCGGATCAGGCGGTGCTCAGCGCCTCGGTAGGTGCCAGGCGTGCCGCACGTACGGAGGGGTACACCCCGGCCAGGACGCCGATGGCTGTCGCCCCGCCCGTGCCCATGGCGATGGCGGTCAGCGGGATCACCGGCGGCCAGCCCTGATACGTCACATAGGCGACCGTGGCCAGAGTGCCCATCACTGTTCCTGCCACGCCGCCAAGCACCGCCCGACAGGCTTGACGGCAGCGTTACGGCCGTGGCTTGTTCGCGAAGACCCACCGGTTGCCCGCCAGCGCGTCGTTCGGCTCGGGCAGCGGGCCGCGTCCGTGCCTGCGGGTGAAGTCGAAGGGGGTGTGGACCGATGTGGACCAACCCTTACCCGCCAGATCACCTGCCGAGTCGGGCCGCGGCTCGCCATCGAACAGGTTGAGCAGGTCGATGCCGATCTGGTGTTTCGTCGAGGTGTAGAGCGGGCTGTCGCTGAACTCCAGCAAGTCCTTCTCGAGCTTGACCTCGTACGCCAGGGCGCTTCCCTCCGTGCTCAACCGGTCCACCGTGTCGATGAGGTACGTCTCGGCGGCGCCTGGCAGGTAGAACAGCAACCCCTCGGCCAGCCAGACGCTCGGTGCGGCCGCGTCGAAGCCGGCGTCGGTCAGCGCTCCGACCCAGTCGGCGCGCAGATCGATCGGGATCGGTACGCGCGCTGCCTTCGGGCTGGCCGACAGTCCGCCGAGCACCTTGTCCTTGAACGCCAGTACGCCCTCCCGATCGACCTCGAAGATCACACAGCCGCAAGGCCAATCGAGACGGAACGCCCGCGAATCCAACCCCGCCCCGAGCAGGACCACTTGGCGGGCGCCCCCCGCGTGCACCGACCGGAGGAGAAAGTCGTCGAGGACCCTCGTCCGTAAACCGAAGTAACGCGCGAACCGCCCCCACAGCGGGTTCGCGTCCCCGTCCGGCACCTGTTGTATACGGACCGGCCAGCCTGCGGACGCCGGTGCGGCGAGCACGAAGTGCTCTGCGTAGACGTCCCGTGCCAGGCTGTCGTGGCGGTGGGTCTCGATCGCCCGTGCCGCGGCGACCATGAGAGCGGTCAGACCGACACCCCCTTCCACACCTTCCACACCGGTGTTCCGATGCGCTGTGCCGACCATGTGTCCTCCCTTGGCGCGAGGGTGCGGTGTCCGTGGCTGCCCGCCAGATGGCGCCCGCCAAGTGGCGGCCCATCAGCCAGGCAGCGATGTTGAAACGCCTCGGTCATCGCCCCTCCCCTGCGGAACCAGGACGGGTTTGACCACGCGGCCCGCGTCGCAGTCGCGTTCGGCCTCGTTGATGTCGGCGAGCGGGTACGTACGGATCAGCTGGTCGAACGGAAACCACCCGGCCTGCCACAGCCCGGTCAGCCGCGGAATGAGCAGTCCCGGCACCGCGTCCCCCTCGCAGATGTGGGAGATCCTGCGGCCCCGGTCCAGTGCCCCCGGTTCGAGCGGCAGCGTGGTGTGGAGCCGGGCCACCAGGCCGAGGTGGCCGGTCGGGCGCAGCGCCCGGAGCGCGTCGTTGATCAGCTGGGCGGAGCCCGTGGTGTCCAGCGCGTACTGCGCGCCGCCGTCGGTCAGCCGCTGAATGCGGCCGGGCAGGTCGGCCGATGCCGCGTGCAGCGGGATCGCGCGGAGCCGCTCGGCGAGGGCCAGCCGTTCGGGGTGCCGGTCGACGGCCACGGTCACTGCCCCGGCGGCGGTGGCCGCCATCACCGCGGCCAGACCCACCGCTCCCGCGCCGAAGACCACGATGGTGTCGCCGGGGCGGACGCCGAAGGAGTTGAAGACCGCCCCGGCGCCGGTGAGAAATCCGCAGCCCAGCGGTCCGAGCATTTCGATCGGCAACGAGGGATCGACCCGGACGGCGTTGCGGGCCGGGACCATCGCGTACTCGGCGAAGGAGGACTGGCCGAACCACCGGGGAGCCAATTCGTCCCCGGCCGCGTCGGTGAACCGCGCCGCGTTCTCCTTGCGCCCTCCGAAGAGGTTGAGCGAGGCGAAGGAGTCGCAGTAGGCGGGGGCCGCACCCACGCAGTTCCGGCAGCGTCCGCAGGAGTCGAAGCTCAGCACGATATGGTCACCGACGCTCAAGCCGGTGTCCGGGCCGCCCGTCTCCACCACGACCCCGGCCCCCTCGTGGCCGAGCACCGCCGGCAGCGGTGAGCGGCCCGCCGAACGCCGGACCGCGAGATCGGTCCGGCACATCCCACAGCCCGCGATCCTGACCAGGATCTCGCCGTCGGCCGGCCCCGCGTTCAGGATCACCTCCTCGACGGCGAAGCGGCTCTGGTACGAGCGCAGCACCGCCGCGCCGAACCTCATCGTCACGCCTCCTCCGGACGATGCACGACGAACGGCCTGAGGTTCCCGTAGAGCCCCCACGGCCCGCCCGCGACGCCGACACCGCTCTCCTTGATGCCCGCGAAGGGCTGGGCGAGGGACAGTTCGGCGTGGTGGTTGATCCACGCCGTCCCGCACTCCAGCCGGTCGGCCACCGCCTCGGCCCGGTCGAGGTCGGTCCCCCATACCGAGCCGCCCAGCCCGAAGCCGGTGCCGTTGGCCGCCTCGACGGCTTCGTCGACGCTCCCGTACGGCAGCACCGGCAGGACCGGACCGAACTGCTCCTCCGTCACCACCGGGCTGTCGGAGGGGACATCGGCCAGGATCGTCGGGGCGAAGAAGTAGCCCGGCCGGTCCAGCCGGTGGCCACCGGCCACGGCTCGGGCACCGGCTGCCAGGGCCTGGGTCGTGTAGCGCTCGACCCGGGCCAGTTGGGGGGCGTTGTTGACCGGCCCCAGCTGCGATCCCGGGTCGAGCCCGGCTCCGACGACGGCGGTCTTCGCGCGCTCTGCCAGGGCCTCGACCACCTGGGAGTGGAGCCGGGCCGGGGCGTAGACGCGCTTGACCGCCATGCAGACCTGCCCGCAGTTGCGGAACGCGGCCCAGAACAACCGGTCCGCGATCCGCTCCACATCCACGTCCTCCAGCAGGATGGCGGCGTCGTTACCGCCCAGCTCCAGGGTGACCCGGGCGAGTGAGGCCGCCGCGCCCTCCGCGACGGCCCGTCCGGTGCGCATCGAACCGGTGAAGGTCACATGGCGGATCCCCGGATGGGACGCGAGGCGGGCGCCGAGGGGTTCGCGACCGGTGACGATCGTCAGTACGTCCTCGGGGAGCGCGGTGGCGATGACGGATCCCAGCAGCCGAGTGGCGAGGGGCGTGAACGGGGAGGGCTTGAGCACCACCGTGTTGCCTGCGGCGAGCGCGGGCGCGAACTTCGCCGACGCGAGCTGGAGGGGAAAATTCCACGGAACGATCGCGGCGACGGGCCCGAGCGGTCGCCAGCGGATCTCGCCGCGTACCGGCCGCCCGTCCGTGATCGGCTGGGGCCCGGCGTCCAGCTCGGCGAAATAGCGCAGGCGGGCCGCCGTACGGGCGATCTCCGCGTACGACTCGGCCAGGGGTTTGCCCTGTTCACGGGTGAGCAGCGGAGCGAGGTCGGCCCCGGCCGCCTCCACGGCGTCGGCTGCCACGAGCAACGCGGTGGTGCGGACGGCGGGATCGGCCCGCCAGCCGCGCCATGCCTCGTGGGCCCGCTCGACAACGGCGTCCAACTCGTCCGGGTGCTGATCGGGAGCCTCGTCGAAGGCCTCGCCCACTGCCGGATCGAGAACGGCGAAGCGCTCGCCGCGGGTCCCGGGCGCGCGACGGGGCAAAAGTGCCGGCATGCCGGCGGTCAGCTCGCGGCGGCGACGGCAGCCGCGTGTTCCCTGGCATGCCGGTCCATCTCCGTCCGGAAGGCGGCCACCAGCTGCGGCTGAATCCTTCCCGTGGTGCGGTCACCCCCTTGGCAGACCGCCCCGCGCACCCCCACGATGTCCGTGCCGATGCGGGTCAGCGCGCCGAGGTCTCCCACCTTGACGCTGCCCGCGAGGGCGGCGAGCAGATCGGCCTCGTGGGCCAGCCGGACGAACTCCGCGCAGAGGTCGGGCGGAACGTGGTCGAACAGCCGTGTCCCGTCCTTGATCGCGGTGTCGAGCATGGCCGCGTCGGAGCCGGAGCGGCGGGCGATGTCGGGCAGCGCGAGCGGGTTGACACAGCCGATCCGGTTGGCGTCGGCGTAACCCGAGGCGACGACGAACGCGTCCGGCCGATGGTCCTTCACCGCCCGGACGACCCCTCGCATGACCTCGATGGCCTGTTCGGGCGTCGTGCAGCCGTAGAGGCCGACCTTGATATACGTGGCTCCGGAGACAGCTGCACCGAGCGCCGCCTGGGCCACCGTGCCGGGCTTGTACGGGACGTCTCCCACGGTGGCGGACACCGGCTTGTCCGCCGGGACCGCATCGCGGATCTCCCTGATGACCCACGGGAAGTTCGCGCCCAGCGAGCCCTCGTCGGGCTTCTTGACATCGACGATGTCGAGGTGCTCCGCCGCCTTCGCGCAGTCGAGAGCCTCCTCGACGCTGTCCGGGGAGATGAGAAGCAACAACGTGGATTCCTTCCACCGCATATCCACCTGCCGAAGGGCAGATGTGCGGAGTCGTCTGGATCACGTGCGGTCTGCTCATCATTGCCGCGGACCGTGGCCATCGGCAGAGCGCGCGGAGTCCGAACGGGGCGTTGCATGACGTGTCCGCGCCCCTCAGCACGCCGTCTACGCCGGTTCGAACCCTACGGCCTGATGGGGATGTGGGGAGCAGCGTCCAGGCCGATGCGATCTGCCACCATCTGGCGGATGGTGTCGAGGGAGAGCCCTGCCTCCTTGGCGCGCAGGATGACGGCGACGCGTGTGAGGTCGGTGCTGCCGTAGCGGCGCCGACCGGCGGCATCGCGTGCGGGGGTGAGGATCCCCATCGACTCCCAGTGCCGCAGGACATGCGTGGCAAGACCGAAGCGTTGGGCGATGGCACCGATGCTCAGGGGCTCGGGCCCGCCGTCGGCAGTCATCCCGTGCTCGCTTGACTTCATGCCGACATTAAGTCGCAGTCTTGGGGCTCATGACCAGGGAAACAGATCAGAAACCCCAGTCGACGGACGACCTCATCGCGCTGCTCGACGCGGCCGACCGGCTACCGGGCGCCAAGGAGCTGAGAGCTCTGTCCTGCGATTTGCTCGGCGCCGCCGCCGGCAAGTCGGTGGTCGACGTGGGGTGCGGCGCCGGACGGTCCGTGGCGGAACTGGCCGAGCAGGGCGTGAAGGCCGTCGGTGTGGACCCGAGCGAGCGGATGATCGCCGTCGCCCGCGGCCGGTGGCCCGAGGGGGACTACCGGATCGCGGGGGCATACGAGTTGCCGCTGCAGGACGCCTCAGTGGACGGTTACCGAGCCGACAAGGTGTTCCATGAACTGAGCGAGCCGGAGCGGGCGTTGGCGGAAGCACGCAGAGTGCTTGCGCCCGGAGGGCGGATCGTGCTGGTCGGACAGGACTGGGACACGTTCGTCATCGACTCCGCCGATCCGGCCCTTACCCGCACCATCGTGCACGCCCGCGCCGACCTGACCGCCGGTCCGCGTGCCGCTCGCCGATACCGCAATCTACTGCTGGACGCCTGCTTCGACGACGTGACGGTCGAGGTGCACACGGGCGTTTTCACCGGGCCGACGATGTTGCCCCTGCTCACCGGCCTGGTCGAAGGAGCTTGCTCCGTCGGCGCCGTCACGCGCGGGCAAGCGGACAGCTGGATCGCTGAGCAGCGTGAGCGGGCCGAGGCCGACCGGCTCTTCCTGGCGCTGCCGATGTTCGTGGCAGCGGCGACCGCACCACGATGAAGCCGGCTACTACCCGGTGCTGGGGCCGACCGGGCGGGCCGGTCCCGGCACCGGGCAGGAGCCGCGACGGTCAGGCCTGGTACGCGACCAGCGCCATCATGCCGGCCTCTCCGTGGTACGCGTTGTGGCAGTGCAGCATCCACTGGCCGGGGTTGTCGGCGTCGAAGACGACGGACAGCTTCTTCTTGGGCAGCACGATGGCGGTGTCCTTGCGCGGGCCGGTGTTTCCGAGCTGGTAGGTGTGGCCGTGCAGATGCATCGGGTGCCACATCTCCGTGGTGTTGACGAAGTCCAGCCGGACCCGCTGTCCTTCCTCGATCGTGAGCGGATGCGCGGCAGGGTCGTCCATGTCGAAGGCCTTGCCGTTGATGGCCCAGTTGTACTTGTCCATGCCGCCGGTCAGCTCGACACGGTGTACCCGGTCCACCTTCTTGGAGGGCAGACGGACATCGTCGGCCGCGCGCAGCTGGGACGCCGTCAGGATCCTGCCGTTCAGTTCCTTCGGGCGGACGGTCGCCTTCGGCGCGCTGCCGGATCCTGTACGCACCAGGGCCATGCCGGTGGCGTTCTTGCCCTCGGCCAGCGCGACGAGCGGGAAGACGCCGTCGCCGACCGTGACCAGGACGTCGTACCGCTCCCCCATGCCGATCAGCAGGGCGTCGACCTGCTGGTGCTCGACGGGGAACCCGTCGGTGTGGGTGATGGTCAGCTTATGGCCGCCGAGCGCCACCCGGTACGCGGTGTCACCTCCCGCGTTGATGATCCGCAGTCGGACCCGCTTGCCGGGCTTGCCCTGGTAGACGTCCGGGTCGGCCGGCACTCGGCCGTTGACCAGGTGGTACGGATACTTCACGTCGCCGGCGTCGCCGCCGAGCAGCTCGCTCTCGGCGCCCATCAGCATGAACTTCATCGACGTTCCGCCGGACGTGGGCGAGGCGGACGGGGACGCGGAGTCCTCCCCCATGTCCATGCCCCCCTTGCCGTGCATGTCATGGCCCTCCATGCCGCCGGAGCCGGAGTCACCGCCCATGTCCATACCGCCCATGTCCATACCGCCCATACCTTGACGCAGTTCGGCGAGGACCTCGTCGGGGGTGCCGGTGACTCCGTCGACCCAGTCGTCCAGGACGACGACCCATTCGTCGTCGTACGACAACGGCTCCTTGGGGTCCTCGACGATCAGCGGCGCGTACAGGCCGCGGTCGAGCTGGACGCCGACGTGGGGGTGGAAGAAGTACGTGCCGGGGGCGTCGGCGATGAAACGGTACGTGAAGTTGGCACCCGCCCGTACGGCCTGCTGGGTCACCGGGGGCACGCCGTCCATGTCGTTGCGCATGGCGAGGCCGTGCCAGTGGATGGAGGTGGTCGTCTTGTTCGGCAGTTGGTTGGAGAGTTCGGCTGCCAAGGTGTCGCCGGCGGACAGGCGGATCTCCTTGCCCGGGGCCTGACCGCTGAAGGCCCAGCTCTTGGCCATGATCCTGCCGCCGAGGTCGAGTACGGCGGGCGCGGCGGTCAGGGTCACCTTCTGCGTCCTGCCGGTGCCCTTCCGCTTCTTCTCGGTCGCGGCGACCGCAGAGCCGGAGGGGCTGATCAGGGTGGGGGTGCTGGTGGAGCCGCTGCTGCAGGCGGCGAGCGCGCCGGCGCCCGCGACGCCGAGCCCGGCGAGCAGGACGGAGCGACGGTTGATGCTGTTCATCGGTGTCCTCGATCTCAGTGTGCGCATAAGGAGTTGGCGTGCTGGAACGGCTCCTCGGCATGCCAATGGCGGCACGAGAAAGCCGTGGGCACGGCCTAAATGCGCAGCTGAGAAAGTACGGACAGGTCCGGCGGCGCCCGGTCCACCGTCCCGGCGGCCTTCGGCCCCGCGGTGACACCTCCGTGCGCGGGGACATCCCACGACACAAGGGTCTGTTGCGGTGCCGCGAGCTTCACGGCCTCGAGGCTTGCGGTCGAGCAGTGCTGCATGGCCATACCGGAGCAGGCCGGGCCATCGGCACTGTTTGTCGCGGGGGCGGTCGCCATCGGCCCGGCGGACTGTGCGGGTGCGCTTCCGTGCGCCTGCCCGGACATGGCCGTCGCCGGTGCGGCATGGTTGCCCGCCATCACCATGCCGGGCGTCATCACATGCGTGGCGGACGACGGCGTCGGTCCGATCGCCAGGACGGCCGTCTCGTGGTGGATCAGTACGGCGAGCGCCGCGAGCAGAGCGATGACGGCAGCGCGTGCCCAGCGGACGGCAGCGCGCGAGGCGCTGGTCCGCGGGGCCAAGGCTCCTCGTGCTGTCATCGCTGCCCTCTGGGTTCCCGGTGAGACGGTGGCGCCAATATACCCGGCGGGGTAAGTGGCACGTCAGCACGGTCGCTCACAGCGGGGTACGGACAGCTCGACCGTGAGGAGCGGCCACTCTTGGTCGGTGGCCACTCTTGGTCAGTGCACGTGCGGGCCGCCGGTCGACTGCGGCTTGCCTCGCGGCACGAGGCCCAGGGCCACGGCGGCGCCGGCGGCCGCCGCCACCGCACACACGATGAACGCGTCGGCGAAGCCACCCACCGAATCTCGCTCGAACCCGGAAGCCGCGACCGTGGAGACGACGGCAACGCCGATCGAACCACCCACCTCATGGAAGGTGTTGACGACTCCGGAGGCCAGCCCCGCCTCCCGGTGTTCCACCATGGCCAGTGCGGTCGTCGTGGCGGTGACGAACACAGCGCCGACGCCGAGCGAGGCGATCACGAAGCCCGGCAGGAGCCCGGTGTACACGCTCCCGGTCTCCGACAGCTGGGTCAGCGGGACGGTTCCGGCGGTGGCGACGAGCATGCCCGCGACAGCGGTCGGGCGGCTGCCGATCCGGCCGACGAGCCGGGAACCGAGGTGTGCCCCGATACCGGTGGCGACCGCAACAGGCAGGAACACCAACCCGGTGCGCAGCGGGCCGAAGCCCCGGATGCGCTGCAAGTACACAGACCCGAGGAAGAAGAACGCGATCAGCAGGGCGGTGGCGATCAGCATCAGGAAGGCCCCGGCGAGCACGGGCCGCCGGGTGAACATCCGCAGGTCCATCAGCGGAGCCCGAGTGGCCCGCTCGACCGCCGCGAAAGCCGCGTACGCGAGCACCGCGCCGACCAGCGGCAGCAGGCTCGAGGCGGCCGCCCAGCCGGCGTCCCCCGCCTTGACCAGACCGTAGATCAGAGCGGCGGTGCCCGCGGTGACCAGCAGCGCGCCGGGGACGTCGAGCCGTGCGGGCTGCGGCGCTCGGGCCGGGACGAAGGCGGGCAAGGCCACCAACAGGATCAGCCCGACCGGCACGTTGATGAAGAACACCCATTCCCAGCCAGGCCCGTCGGTCAAGGCTCCGCCGAGGAGGACGCCCACCGCGGAGCCGGTGCCGCCGATGGCCGCCCAGACACCGAGCGCCTTGTTGCGTTCGGCGCCGTGGAAGGTGGTGGTGACGATGGAGAGTGCGGCCGGGGAGAGCACGGCCGCGCCAACGCCCTGGCCGACCCGGCCGCCGAGCAGTGTCGGGGCGTTCTCGGCCAGGCCGGTGACCAGCGAGGCGGCGGTGAACAGCGCGAGTCCGGCGAGGAGCGTACGACGGGCGCCGAGGGCGTCGGCGAGGCGGCCGCCGAGCAGCATCAACCCGCCGAAGCAGAGGGTGTAGGCGGTGACCACCCAGGTCACCGCCTCCCGGCCGAGGTCGAGGTCGGCCGCCATGTCGGGCAGGGCGACGTTCACGACGGTGACGTCGAGAATCAGCATGAACTGGGCGAGGCAGATCAGCGCGAGGGCTGCCCAGCGGCGCGGATCGGTGGGCGGGTGGTCGTCGTGTTCGGCTGTATGCGGTGCACCGGCTTCGGAGTGGGTCATGACGGGTCCTTCTGGTGCGTGGTCAGGGTCATGGGCCGTGGGTCGTGTCCGCGCCGCGGGAGGGCGCGAGAGGTCCCCTTTCTGGCGCACGGTCCCGCTCGTTCGACCGGCGCCTACCTGAACCATACCGTTCAGTTCACATGAACTCAACCGTACAGTTCAGGTGGATGCTAGGGTCGATGTCATGAGCGTGGACAGCGTCAAACGACCACCGAGCGGCCCTCGGGCGGAGCTCAAGCGGCAGGCCATCGTCCGGGCCGCCCGCGAGCTGTTCCTGCGGGAGGGCTTCGGCGTGGGAATGGACACCATCGCCGCCGAGGCAGGCGTGTCGAAGGTGACCGTCTACAACCACTTCGGCAGCAAGGAAGCCCTGTTCACGGCGGTCATCACAAGCGCACTCGACGAGTCGCTCGCCGGTGAGTCCTCAGCCGCGCTCGAGGGCCTGGCGGAAGCCGAAGACCTGCGGACCGCCCTCGTCCAGGCGGCCCGCACCTGGGTCCACGCCGTCCGCACCAATCACGAGGTCACCGCTCTACGCAATCTCGTCGCCGCCGAACTCCATCGCTTCCCCGAGCTGGGCGAGGCCTGGAAACACCACGCCACGGAGAGCCACCACCCCGCCGTCGCCGGCGCCCTGCGTTCCCTCGCCGAGCAGGGCCGGCTGGAGATCCCCGACCTCCAGGTGGCGATCATCCAGTTCTACGGACTCCTGGTCTTCCCGCACATGGTCTTCAGCTCCTACGGCACACACATCGACGAGGACCTGACGGACCGTCTCGTCAGCGACAGCATCGACATGTTCCTGGATCACTACGGCCCACGGGACACATAGCCTGTACCGCCGTGCCGCCAGCCGTGTGGTGCGTTCTCGTCACCGGGCCACCAGCTCCGTGAGGTCGGCGAGCAGCTCGGACGCGGTCACCGGGTCGAGTTCGGCGAAGGCGAGCCTGGACGGCTCCCCGGGCGGATCCCACGCACTGGGCTGCTCGGACAGCCCTATGAATGCCAGCGACTGCTCGGTGGAGACATCGACGGCGCCGATCGTGAACCCCTCCGACGGACTGACGACGATCCAGCGGTCCTTCGCGACTCGCTTGGACAGCCGACACTGCACACCCCCGAACATCGGCTCGTCGCGCTCCCAGCCGCGCCGTTCCAGGCCGAGCAGTTTGGCGGTCGGCACGGTGATGTTCTCGAACCGCTCCAACCGGTCGGCGGCCGCCTCGTCGTCCGTGAACCGGTGTACGGCGCGGCCGAGCTGCGGGAACGGCTGCAGGATCTCGTGGTCGGCGAACAGCTTCTCCCACTCCGTCAGCTCCTCGCCGAGGTGGAGCGGGTGTGCCGGCCGTACGGAGGCGTCCTTGGGCAACCAGAACTCCTCGTCCCGTACGCCGGCGAAGGTACGGTCCTCCGCCACCCGGAACGCCGTCACCGCACCAGCGCCACTGATGGCCGGGGCCCCGTACAGAGCCCTCTCCGAAACCCCGACCGGGATGCACAGCCACACCAGCCGCCGCACCAGATGCCACAGCAGGGGATGGGAGACGAACAGCTCGCGGAACTCACCAGTCGTCCAGGTGCGGCCCGCGACCATCGCGCCCTCCAGTCGGCGCACCTGGTCCGAGGCCACCGTCCGCACATCCTTCTTCAGCGCCATGAACCGCTTGCGTTCCGCCGGCGCCAGCTCGGCGTCGTCGCGGGCACCCGGCTTGGGCAAGTCCTTGCGCCGCTTGCCGTCCTGGTCCAGGACGTACGGCCGCAGTTGCTCGTCGAAGCCCACGGTGAAGCGCCGGGGCCCGTAGTCCACGACGGTCGAGCCGTCGGTGTCCAGCCCGAAGTCCGGCACCAGCCGGTCGGCGAGTTCCTCGCCGGACAGCCCCAGATCGGCCGCCACCTGCTCGATCTTCTCCTTGGCGCGCGTCTTGAGCGCCTTGAACTTCACCCGCTGGGACACCCCGTGCAGATGCATCAGGGCCACGTCGCTGCCGATGGCCGCCAGCACGTCCAGGCCCTCCACAGCCCGCTGGTGCGCTCCCTCGCCGGGCCAGTTCCGCAGGACCGGCGCCAGCCGGCGCACCGTGTCGTCGTCGCCGAGCCACCCCAGGGCATGCAGCGCCCAGCTTTCCTTGGCCGGCATCCCGGACAGCCGCCACTGCTCGAACAGGGACCAGGCGAAGGCGGCCAGCGACTCGGGGTCGCACGCCTCCCGCACCGTCTCCACGCCCGTATAGACCGCGCCCGGCCGGGAGATCGCCAGCATGGTGAGCAGATGGCGCACGGATTCGGCCGGCAGCGCCGAGGTCCGGTCACGCAGCAGCACTCGCGGCAGCAACCGGGGGGCCGCCCAGGCGGCGGGCTCCGGCATCCTCGACGGCAGCGCGAGCTCCAGACGATCGGCCGACAGCAGGTCACGGACGACCGCGACCGCCTTGGGACCGTGATCGGCCGCCGCGTCGAGTACGGCGTCCTTGCCGTGCGTGGCGGCGATGGCCCGCAGCGCGTGCTCGGCGCTGTGGCGGGCGGCGCCCGCCGGACCGGCGGCGTCGGG
>NZ_JBSFMM010000027.1:0-66089 GCF_053599555.1 Streptomyces sp. NPDC000941 | reverse complement strand
CGGTGCCGTCGGTGTCCTGGCCGACGATGATGTAGCCCTTCTCGGCCCGCAGGACGTGCGGCGCCGGCCGCGCCACCGTTGCCGTCCTCGGCCCCACGAGTCACGCCCCCGGGCGCATCGGCTGCGCCGCGCGCCCTGGTGCCCCTTGCCGCACTGTCGGCCGGGGCGGCGTCGCCCACTCCGGGGTCCCAGCAGTCCTCGGCCTCGTCGGGGGTCCGGGTGCTGTCGTCGGGGTCGTCGGCCGGCGGGGCGTACGGGGTGTCGGCCGCTTGCGTGTCGGTCTCCGTCTCGTCCACGTGGGCCGAGACGCGGCCGGGCGGGCGGGCGTCAGCGGGCAACGAGCGGGCGGAGGCAGCGGGCGCGGAGTGCGGCTGGTCCGGTTCGTCGACGCGCATCGTCACCCGCTTCGGCCGCCCGGCCTCGGCCGCCGACGGGCGCCCGGCGCGCGGGGCCGGGACGGACGGGGTGGCCGGGATGGCGGTGGGGAGGCCGAGGAGTTCGACGATGCGCTGTTCGGAGCCCAGGGACTCCGCCGCGCGACGCTCCGCGTCGTACGCCGCCACCGCCGCGCTGGACGCGTCGGCCGCGCGGGCGGCGGCGAGTTCGGTGCGGGAGTGCTCGGCGGCGGCCTCCTTGGCGGCGTCCGCGGTGCGGCGGGCCGCCTCGCGGGCGGCGTCCCAGGCGGCGACGGCGGTCTTCTCGGCGTCGCTGGCGGCGAGGGCGGCGCGGGCCGGATCGGCGTCCGGGGCGGAGTCGTCCAGCCAGCCGGCGCGCACCGCCTCGGCGGTCTCCTGCTCGACCTCCACGAGCCGCTGCCGCAGGTGCTCGGTCTCGCTGCGGGCGCGCTGGGCGGCCGTGGCGGCGGCCGTGGCGTCGCGGTGGGCGGCCTCTCCCGTCTCCTGGAGCGCGGCGGAGCGCTCCTCCTCCTCGTTGGCCAGCCGCTCGCCGTCCTCGGCCGCCGCGTGCAGGGTCCGTACGAGGTCGGCGGCGGCCTTGGCACGGGCGGCCAGCGCGGGGGCGGCGTCCCGCTCGGCCTCGCGGATCGCGGCGGCGACGCGCGCCGAGCGGTCGGCGGCGGCGCGGTGGCGCAGCACCGTCTCGGCGGCCTGCCATGCGGAGTGCAGGGTGCGGGCGTCGTTGACCTCGCGCCGCTGCGCCGCCGCGCCCTTCTCCGCGGCGGCGAGCGCCAATGAAGCGTGCCGGTAGGCGAGTTCCGCGGCGACCAGGGAGCTGCGGCCGCGCGCGCCCTCCGCCTCGGTGACGGCGTGGGCCGCGGTGGCGACCTGCTGGGCGAGCTCGGCGGCGCGCTCGCGCTCCTCGGCGCCGCGCCCCGACAGCCGCCGGGCGAGCGTACGGGTGCGGCGCTCCGCGCCCGCGTGCACCCCGCGGGCCTGCTCACGCCGCTCCGCGGCGTCGGCGATACGGGACAGCAGGTCGAGCGAGCCGGCCGTGAAGTCGCGCTCGGCCGTCAGCTCCGCGCGGCGGCCGATCTTGTGGGCGAAGCCGTGCACGAGGTCGGCGAGCCCGTCCGTATCGCGGGTATCGGTGACGGCGCGCAGCAGCAGATCGGTGAAGTCGGAGTCGTTCTTGACGGCGAACAGGCCGGCGGCCTCGCCCTCGTCGGCGTTCATCTCCCGCTGGTAGCGGAAGAGTTCGGGGTCGAGTCCGAGCTCGCCGAGGTGTTCGTTCCAGCGCTCGTGGATCTCCACCCAGACCACGTCGAGGTGCGGATAGGCCTTGTCCGCCTCGGTGATGGCGTCGCGGAAGCCCTTCATGGTGCGGCGGCGGCCGCGGGCCGTGGAGGTGCCCTCGACGAGGGGCCGCACGGCCGCGGACTCGGCGACCGGCAGGGAGTCCAGGCTCAGGCCCGGGCCGGGGCGGAAGGAGTACCACGCCTCGGCGAACTTCCGCGGGTCGTTGGACACCTGGCGGCCGCGCCATTCGCTGACCTTGCCGACGACGACCGTCTCACCGGTGACCGTGTGCTGCCACTCCAGCGCGACGTGCCCGCAGTCGTCGGCGAGCAGGAACTTGCGCAGCACGCCGGAGCTGGCGCCGCCCAGGGTGTTGCGGTGGCCGGGCAGCATCACCGAGAAGATCAGCTTGAGCAGGACGGACTTGCCGCCGCCGTTCTCCAGGAAGAGCACGCCGGCGGGCGCGGGACGCCGCGGCGGGCCGACGGGCTCCTCCTCGAAGAACTCCGCCTGGGTGGGGGCGGGGCTGGGCACCGGCTCGCCGACTCCGCGCAGGTCCAGCACGGTGTCGGCATAGCGCGCACCGGCCGGCCCGATGGAGTAGAGGCGGACCCGGGACAGCTCGTACATGGCGGCGGACTCTCGTTGTCGTGAAGGGGGAAGGTCGGGGAGGGGGCGGCTGGAGCAGGGGCGGTCGGGTGGTGGCTGGTCAGGGCGTGTGGAAGGGCAGACCCGCGTCGGCGACCAGCTCCAGGTCGTCGCTGTCGTCCGGCGGCAACAGCGACGCGCTGCCGTCGCTCGTGGGCACGACGCCCAGTTCGAGCAGTTCGGCCATCGCGGCGCTGCCCGCCATGTCGCGCACCTGGAGCTGGTAGCGGGCGGTCGTGCGGTACGCGCCTCCGGCGTCGTCCCCGGTGCGCTGGAGAAAGCCGGAGTCGACGAGGAAGGCGACGGCCTTGCCGACGATGCCGGTCGTCGAACCGGCGAGCCGCCGCGCGTCCTTGGTGGCGCCGGTGGCGCTGCGCCGCGCGTACACCCGCCAGGCGGCCTCCAGTCCGGGCGCGTCGGTGGCCGGGTCGGTGTTCTCCCCTTCCTCCTCGGCGCGCTCCTCCAGACGGCGGCATGCCTGCCGTACGAAGGCGTCGATGCCGTTGACCGTGACCCGGCCGATGTAGCCGTCGTCGGCAAGGTCCTCGGGGCGCGGGAAGGCCATGGCCGCTACGGCGAGATGGGCGAGGCCGTGCAGGAAACGGTCGGCGGAGTCGGTGGAGGCCCGGCGGGCGTAGTCGCCCATACGGACGGCGAAGACGGAGTCCTCCGCGGCGGCCACGGCCATCCCGGCCCGGGTGGAGACCTCGAGCACGATCAGGCCGAGCCCGGCGGCCACGGCGTCGGCCAGCCGCGCGAACGCCGGGTCGTCGCGGTGGCGGCGCAGCAGCTCGGCGTACTCGACGTCGCGGGCGGGCAGCAGCTTCGGCTGCAGCCCGAAGGCGACCAGACGCGCCGCGTCGGCCGCGTCGGCGGGGGTGAGCGGAGCGGCACCTTCCGACACGCCCGACACTCCCGACGCGCTCTGCGCCGAGGACGTCAGCTCCGGCTGCGCGCCGTCTGTGGGGTCGTACTCGCTCACGGGTGAAGCTCCTTGTGGGCCGCCGCCTGGTCAGGGCCGCGGGTCTCGGTCAATCCGGGGGCGCCGGTCTGCGCCGTCCGGGTCGCTCGCCGAAGCGGAAGCGGAAGCGGTGGAGAGTGCTGCCCGGCACGGGGAGCGGCCGCCCTGCGGCAGGCCCCCGCGCCGCCGCCCGCTCGCGCGCATGCGCGCGGAGGCACCAGGGAGGTGGCGTTGGACCCCGCCGACAGAGGCCCGCGGGGAAGTGCGGCGGAACAGGCGGGCAGCCACGCGCCCTGCGGCCCCGGCGCCCGGCCGGCCACCGGGGCGGGGCGCCCCGAGTACGGCGGCTCGAGCCATCCCGAGCACGGCGTCCAACCGCACCGTCGCCGTCCGGCCCCACGGACGTACGGCACCGAGCAGGTCGTGGCAGCCACACGGACGCCCACCGCCCCGTTGACCGCGCGAGCGCCCACCACCCCGCCGCACCGCACGGTGCGCCCGCCTCGGCGGAGAGCCGCCCCACTGCGCACCTCGGCAGCGCGGTGGCCGCCACGACGCACCGCGGCCGCGCCGTCACGACCCGCCCCACGGCCGGGCACCACCCCGCGGCAGGGGCAGGGTGCCGCCCCATGGCGGAGCTCCGCCATGGGGCATGGCACCGCCCCTCGCCGTGGCACCGCCCCACAGCGCGGCGCCGCTACGGCCGGTCCGCCGCTACGGCACGACGCGCGCGTTACCCCACCTCCGCCGCCGTATCCGCACAACGCGCGCATTACGCCACCTCCGCGCGGTCCGCCGCCATCCCGGCCGCGTCCAGCAGCGCCATGCCCAGTATCAGGTCGGCACCGCCGAACTCCGGATCGTCCAGCTCGGTGCCGTCGTCGACCGCGAACAGCAGCCGCTCCTCGCCCTGGCGGTAGGCGGTGCCGACGGGCGGGCTCGCGGCGTGGACGGCCAGCAGGGCGATGAGGTACGGGAGTTCGGGGTCGCGGCGACGGGCCTCGGTCAGCAGGCCCGAGAGCCGGCGGGGGGCGTCGGCCGGGAGGTCGAGCAGCTGCATGGCGACCGCCAGCTGCTCCTCGCTGAAGCGGCTGTCGTCGGGGGTGGCGATCAGGTCGGGCTCGGGCATCTCCGCGCCCAGGTGCTCGCGCTCCACGGGCGGGGTCAGCAGCATGTCCACGAGGTCGCCGACGCGCACGGACGTCGGGGTGCGATACCCCGTGCCACGGGCGAAGAAGGCGTCGGTGACATGGAGTGCACGGTCCACGGGGAGCGGCAGCAGGGGCACGAGGAGCTGCCCGTACAGGTCGAGTCCGGCGTGCGCGGCCGGGGTGGCGAAGGCCTGGCGGTCCTGCTCGGCGCGGAACAGCGGTCCGGCCTCCAGCAGCCGGGACTGCAGCTGGGTGTGGCGGCGGATGCAGTCCTTGACTATGTCGACGAGCTCGGCGGCGCGGCGCTTGTTCTCGGCGCTCTCCGCCTCGTCGCGGGCCTTGCGGATATTGGTCAGGATCGCGTTCTCATGGCGGTAGCGGTCGGCTACGTGGTCCAGGGCCTCGCTGATCAGGTCGGGGACCGTACGCAGCCAGTCGACCGCGCGTACGTTGCGCCGGGTGGCGTCGAGGGTGCGGCGCAGCGTCTCGGAGTACTGCACGGTGCGGTAGCGGGCCTGTTCGGCGGCGAGTTGGGCGTCGGCCAGGCGGCCGCGGCTGATCAGCACCTCCAGCTTCACCTCGGCGGCGATCTGGGCGCTGGTGACGTCCGTGTCGAGCGCGCCGACCAGGACGTTGACCGCCTCGTCGGTGGTGCGCAGATAGACGCTGCCGCCGGGCCCCGGCACCTCCTCGACCAGCTTGAAGTCGTAGTCGCGGCGCACATAGACGCCGTCGGGGCCGAAGGTGCCGTAGACGGCGCGGAAGCCGCGGTCCACACTGCCGACGTTGATCAGGTTTTCCAGCACCCAGCGGGCGACGCGCTCATGCTCGGCGGTGGGCCGGTTCGGGGCCTGCGCGCCGACGCGGGGCAGCAGTCTGGCCACTATCTGCTCGTGGTCGGCGCCGGTGTCGAAGTCCATGTTGAGCGTGACCAGGTCGATCGCGGCGAGGGCGACCTCCGCCATCGCGTACACCGAGTACTCGCCCGCGAGGCTGCCCTTGCGCGCGTCGAGGTCGTGCAGCGGCGCGGTGCAGGCGAGCGCGCGCAGCCGCCGGGCCAGGCCCTCGTCTGCGGCCGGACCCGGGGCCGGGCGTGCGGCCCCGGCGTACCCGTTGAGCTGGGGCGCGGCGGCTCCAGGCGGTGGAGAAGTCACGTCGCACAGATTAGGCGCTCGCACCGACAACGGACGAAACGGCGCGGACCGGCCGGGCACGCGGACGGATCCATCAGTCTACGACGCCTCCGGAGCCGCTGTGCGGACCCTGGTCGGCCGCCGCGCGGACCTATTTTCTTCAGCCGCCAACTGTCACCTCTGCACGGCCCCGTCAGTCGCCGGGCGGGCCCTCGTCCAGGGCGAGTGCCGCGAAGGTGGCCAGCCAGTGGTCGCCGGTGAAGTCTCCGGAGACCACGTACGGCAGCCCGGCGGCGAGGTGGTCCTCGGCCGCCGAGGTCAGGACTGGGCCGCGCGGATCGCCCTCGGGCAGCGCCGCGACGATACGGCGCAGCGCGGCCGCCCTGCTGAGCGAGAGCCCGATGAGATGGCCGATCTGCGGGTCGGCGGGGTCGGAGACGACCGGCGGGGTGAGCAGCGGGGCCGGGGCGCCGCGTTCGAGGCCGGGCAGGAAGCCGTCCAGCCAGCCGGCGAACCTGGCCCGAGGGAGCACCCGGCCGACCGCTTCGGCTTCGGTCAAGGCGGGTGAGAGGAAGTCCTGTCCTGAGGGCTCCCAGTGGGCCGGTGCGTCGTGGTCGTCGCCGAACCAGCGGACCACCGCCGCCGCGACCGGCTCGGCGAGTGCCGCCCGCCCGGCCGCGGCGGCGCTGTCGAGGATCAGGCCGAGGGCGAAGGCGCTGTTGGTGTGGACGCCGTGCCGGACCGGGTACGTGGCCCGCCGGAGCCAGTCGCGCAGCAGCGTCTCCACAGCGGCGGCCGCCGGCTCCAGGGCCGCCGCCCAACCGCTGCCCGCCGGGCCCAGGGCCCGGCATTCGGCGGTCAGCGCCAGCAGCCAGGCCCAGCCATAGGGACGCTCGAAGGACGGATGGGCGCGCAGATAGTCCGCCTCGGCCGCCAGGTGCGCGGCCGTGAGGTGCTTGTCCAGCACCCCGGTCACCTCCTCGGCGCGGACCCGGTCGGGGCAGCGGCGCAGCAGCCGGACCAGCAGCCAGTGCATATGCACCGAGGAGTGCCAGTCGTACGAGCCGTAGAAGGCGGGGTGGTAATCGCGCGGCGGCACCAGGTCCTCGGGGCCGCGGAGCAGATGGGCCGGGGCGTACGGGTAGGGCCGGGTGACGTTGGCCATGGCCACGGCGGCGAACCGGTCGGCGAATTCGGCGAGTTCAGCGAGTTCGGTGCGTTCCGGGGCCGCCGCAGTCCAGGGTGGCGTCGTATCGGGTCGGCCGCTGCTCAATGGGTGGCTCCCTCGGCGACTCGTAGGTCTTCGCGGGTGGTCACGGCCGTGGTGATGACCGCCCGCAGCGCCTGCGCCACCGTGTCGACGGGCAGCGAGGGCTCGGCCCGGTCCACGACCTGCTCGGGGGCGTACGGGACATGGACGAATCCGCCGCGCAGGGCCGGCCTGCGGGTGGCTATCAGGTGGGCGAGCCCGTAGAAGACGTGGTTGCACACGAAGGTGCCGGCCGTCTGGGACACGGAGGCGGGAATTCCGACCGCCCGCACCGCCGCGACGCATGCCTTGACGGGCAGGGCGGCGAAGTAGGCGGCGGGGCCGCCCGCGACGACCGGCTCGTCGACGGGCTGCCTCCCGGCGTTGTCGGGGATACGGGCGTCGTCCACATTGATCGCGACGCGTTCCACGCTGATTCCGGTGCGGCCCCCGGCCTGCCCCACGCACAGCACCAGATCGGGGTCGGCCTGCTCCACCGCCGCGGCCAGCTCGTCGAGCGCCGTGCCGAAGACACAGCTCAGCCGGGCGGCGGTGACCCGGACGCCGGGCGGGGGTCCGGCGGCGACCAGCGAGACGGCCTGCCAGGAGGGGTTGACGGCTTCGCCGCCGAAGGGCTCGAAGCCAGTGAGGAGCACACGGGTCACGGGAGTCTCGGGGGGCACGGGGATCGCGGCGGGCACGGGAATCACAGGGGTCCTTGGGGTCCCAGGAGCGGTCGCTGACGTCATACGGGCCCCCTCAGAAGGCGAAGAGCGAGATGATGACGATGTTGCAGACCAGCAGCGCCCCGGCGGTGGGGATCTGGGCCTTGATGGGCCCGTACTGGTCCTTGAGTTCGAGCAGCGCGGCGGGCACGAGGTTGAAATTGGCGGCCATAGGGGTCACGAGAGTCCCGCAGAAGCCGGCCAGCATCCCGACGGCGAGGACGACCGCCGGTTCGCCGTGCATCTGCTGAATGAGCACGGGCCAGCCGATGGCGGCGGTCATCACCGGGAACGCGGCGAAGGCGTTGCCCATGATCGTGGTGAACAGGGCCATGCCGACGCAGTAGACGGCCACGGCGATGTACTTCTGGCCGTCCGGCAGCAGCTGTTCGGTGATCTTGCCGACCTGGGTGCCGACCCCGGCCACCTGGAAGATCGAGCCGAGTACGGCCAGCAGTTGGGGCAGCAGCAGCGCCCAGCCCATGGACTCCAGCAGGCCGCGTCCGGCGTGCAGCGGTACGGCGGGGTTGCGCTCACGGACCACGAGCATGGCGACCACGAGACCGGCGATGGCGCCGAAGCCGAGGCCGAGTACGGTCTCGCTGCCCGGCTCAAGGACCGGTTCGCCGCCGACGCGCCAGTGCTTGAGGGCGGAGGCGCAGACCACCGCGACGATCGGGATGGTGAGGGCGGGGATGAACAGTTTGCCGCGCAGCCGCGCGGCGAGCGCGGTGCGCTGTTCGGCGGTGGTGGTGCGCGGGGTGCCGCGCCCGGTGAGGCCGAAGCCGGCCAGGCAGACCATGACCAGCACGGCGAGGCCCAGCGGTTCGGCCGGGGCCTGCTTCTTCACCACCCAGGTGCTGTAGAGGAAGCATCCGCCCAGCAGGCCCCAGAAGGCCGCGGAGCCGAGGCGCTTGGGGTTGCTGCGGTCGACCGCCATCTGTGCGGCCATGGCGAGGAAGACGGCGCCGACGAGCCAGTAGAACCACTCGACCTTGATCACTTGGCATCCTCCGAGGTGCGGTCGCCGGCCTGGGCCGAGCGGGAGGCCGCGGCCGCCAGGTCGCGGTCCAGGCGCAGCAGCCGGGCGCCGTGGATGAGGAAGGCGCATACGGCGGTGGGGATCGCCCACAGCGCCAGCTGCAGGGGCTCCAGGTGGGTGTCGTAGGTCGTGTTGACGAAGCCGGTGATCAGCAGGATCGAGCCGATGGCGAGAAAGCAGTCCTCGCCGAAGAAGAGGCCGACGGTGTCGGCACTCGCGGCGTACGAGCGGACGCGCTCGCGCATCTGCTCGGGCAGCGGGCCGTGGCGGCGCTCGGCGGCCCCCTCGGCCATCGGCGCGACCATGGGCCGCACGCTCTGCGCCGGCCCGCCGATGCTGGTGAGGCCGAAGGCCGCGGTGAGCTGACGGAGCCCCAGGTAGAGGGCGAGGAAGCGGCCGGCGGTGAGTTTGCCGAGCCGGCCGATGAGAACGCGGGCCTGCTCCTGGAGGCCGTTGCGCTCCAGGAGGCCGATGACCGGGAGGGTGATGACGAAGATCGTCACCGAGCGGCTGGAGGCGAAGCCGTTGCCGAAGGCCGCGAGGACCTCTTGTGGCGAGAGCTTGCCCAGTAGCCCGGTGACGATGCCGGCGATCCCCACCACCAGCAACGGGTTGCGTCGGGTGGCGAATCCGAGGACCACCACCAGGACGCCGAGAAGAACGATCATGTCCCGCCTTCCGTGCGCAGGACCTCACGAGCGACGCCGTGAGGAAGAATGCACCGGAGGCTAGGCGATCGTTGAACGATCCGACAAGACTTCGATATGCAGTTGTTTCCCAGCCCGGGGATCGTTTACGACTCGGAAACCCGCTGGGCGTAGGCGTCGGCCAATTGGAGCCGGGAGTCCTCGAGGTAGGAGGCGAGCAGCCGCTCGCCCTCATAGGCGTCGCCGGACTGCAGCACCTCCAGGATGTGCCGATTACGGACCAGATACGGCGCATGGAAGCGCCGCGGGTCGTCCATGACGTGGAAGACCAGCCGGAGTTCGGCCAGCACGCCCCGCATCAGCTCGTCGGCGCGCGGGCTGCCCGCGAGCGCCACGATCCCCTGGTGGAAGCGGATGTTGGCGGTGGACAGGTCCTGCCAGGCCCGCGCCTGCGCGGCACACTCCCCGGCCAGGACGGCCGACTCGACGGCCTCCAGCGGGTACGGCGGCTTCCCGAGGCCGCGTACGGCGCCGCACTCCACCAGCGCGCGCACGCGGTAGATGTCGTTGAGGTCGTCCACCGTCACAACGCGTACGAACACGCCGCGGTTGAGCTTGTGCACCAGCAACCGCTCGTGCGTGAGCAGCCGGAACGCCTCCCTGAGGGTGTTGCGCGAGACGCCGAGCGCCCCTTTGACGCTGTCCTCGGACAGCCGGGTGCCGGGCGGGAAGAACCCTTCGGCGATGCGGTCGCGCAGGACGTCCGCGACGCGCTCGGCGGTGCTCGTCCGTCCCAGCAGTGCGCGGTCGCCCGCCAACTCGGCCAGTGAGGACGCCTCCGCAATCCGCCGATCCGCCCCGTTTGTCACTCTTGCTCCCTTTCACCGCTTCTGAATGCCCTATGGCGAGAAGTCAATCCCAGAACCCCTCCCGGAACAACATTCATCTTGTCGGATCGTTCAACGATCGCTTAGGTTGTCATGTCATGGCGGACCTCACCATCGACCTCAACGCCGACCTCGGCGAGGGCTTCGGACGCTGGCGGCTCACCGATGACGACGCCCTGCTGTCCGTCGTCACCAGCGCCAACGTCGCCTGCGGCTTTCACGCCGGCGACCCCTCGACCATGCGCCGGGTGTGCGAGCTGGCCGCCGAGCGCGGTGTGCGCATCGGGGCGCAGGTCTCGTACCGGGATCTGGCCGGCTTCGGCCGCCGCACCATGGACGTACCGCCGCGTGAGCTGACCGACGAGATCGCCTATCAGATCGGCGCCCTGCGGGTGTTCGCGCGCTCGGCGGGGTCGGACGTGGTCTACGTCAAGCCGCACGGCGCGCTGTACAACCGCTGCGTACACGATCAGGACCAGGCCGCCGCGGTCGTCGAGGGCATACGGCTGGCGGCCGACGCCCCGCTGCCCGTCCTGGGGCTGCCCGGCTCCCGGCTGCACGAGGCGGCCGGCGCGGCCGGACTGCCCGTCGTACGCGAGGGGTTCGCCGACCGCGCCTACACCGCGGCAGGGACGCTGGTCCCCCGCGGCGAGCCCGGCGCCGTCGTCACCGACCCGGGCACCGTCGTCAAGCGCTCCCTCGCCTTCGCCCGGGACAAGTCGGTGACCTCGATCGACGGCCGGCCGGTCGAGGTGGACATACGGTCCCTGTGCGTACACGGCGACACCCCCGGGGCGGCCGATATCGCCCGCCGGGTGCGGGCCGAACTGGAGGGCGCCGGCGTGCGCGTGGAGCCGTTCGCGTGACCGGCGGCTCCGGCGGGCGAATCCGCGTGCGCGGCCTGCCGGTCGGGGACCACGCGCTGCTGCTGGAAGTGGACACCGGCGAGGCCGCCCTGGCCCTCCACGCCGAACTGCTGCGCCGCGCCGAGGCCCGGACGCTGCCCGCGGTACGGGAGATCGTGCCCGCGGCGCGCACCGTGCTCCTGGACGGGGTGGCCGATCCGCGCCGCCTGGCGGCCGAGGTCGCCCGGTGGGACATCCCCCCGCCGGCCGGCGGCTACGACACCACCGTCGATATCGCGGTGCGCTACGACGGCCCGGACCTGGCCGATGTCGCCGAGCTGTGGGGGGTCGCCCCGCACGAGGTCGCGCGCATCCACGCGGACACCGAATTCCGGGTCGCCTTCTGTGGTTTCGCCCCCGGCTTCGGCTATCTGACCGGCTTGCCGGAGCACCGCCATGTGCCGCGCCGCGCCACCCCGAGGACCAGGGTCCCGGTCGGCTCGGTCGCCCTCGCGGGCCCGTACACCGGCGTCTACCCGCGCTCCTCCCCCGGCGGCTGGCAGCTGATCGGCACCACCGACGCGGTGCTGTGGGACACCGCGCGCACCCCGGCCGCGCTCCTGGCCCCCGGCACCCGCGTCCGCTTCGTACCGCAACGGCCCCTCGCGGAACCGTCATCGCAGCAGCCCGTACGAGAAGAGACCCCCACATGACGGACAGCGCCTTTGTCGTGGTGCGGGCCGGCGCGCTGACCACCGTCCAGGACCTCGGCCGGGCCGGCCACGCCCACCTCGGCGTACCGCGCTCCGGGGCGCTCGACGAGCCCGCCCTGCGGCTCGCCAACCGCCTGGTGGGCAACCCCGAAGGGGCCGCGGCCCTGGAGACCACGCTCACCGGCTGCGCCGTACGGCTCCGCCGCACCGCGACGGTGGCGGTCACCGGCGCGCCCTGCCCGGTCACCGTGGACGGCCGCCCCGCCGCATGGGGCGCGCCCGTGCGGGTGCGCTCGGGCGCGCTGGTGGAGGTCGCCGCGGCGGCCCATGGCATACGCAGCTATGTGGCGTTCGGCGGCGGCGTGGAGGCCGAGCAGGCGCTCGGCAGCCGCTCCACGGATCTGCTCTCCGGCCTCGGCCCACCGCCGCTCGCCGACGGCGCGGTGCTGCGGCTGGGCGCGCCGTACGGCCCGGCGCCCGCCGTGGACGCGGCGCCCTGCCCGGGGCCGCCGCGCGAACTGGTCCTGCCGGTCGCGCTCGGCCCGCGCGACGACTGGTTCACCGCCCGGGCGCTGCGCACCCTGGCGACCGGCGAGTTCCGGGTGTCGGCCGCGAGCAACCGCATCGGGCTGCGCACCGAGGGGCCCTCGCTTGAGCGCGCGAGGGACGGCGAACTGCCCAGCGAGGGCATGGTCCTGGGCGCGCTGCAGGTCCCGCCGGACGGCCGCCCGGTGCTGTTCCTGGCCGACCATCCCACGACCGGCGGCTACCCCGTCGTCGGCGTCGTCCCCGAGGACCGTCTCGCCGCGGCCGCCCAGGCCGTTCCGGGCACGGTGGTGCGCTTCGTGCCACGCCGGGCCCGGTAACCACCTGCGCTGAGCAGCACGTCTAGGGGAGGCCCACCGTACGGCCGAGGGTCGCCACGGCTTGGCCGAAGAACTCCTCGCGCGCCTCGACGACGCCTTTGAACTGGCCGAAGAGCTCAAAGCTGACCAGGCCGAACAGCTGCGCCCAAGCCGCGATGAACCGCGCGAGCGCCGCGTCGGGCAGCTCGATCCCCAGGGTCCCGGCCAGAGCTCGCGCGTCTCCCCGCACCGCCTCGGGCACCTCGGCCTCCCCGGGGACGCGCAACGTACCCGCGGCGTGGGCGTCGCCCACGATGGCGAGCAGGGCGAGGCCCACGCGGGAGGCGGGCACGACGGTGGTCTCGGGCGCGGAGTAGCCGGGCACCGGGGAGCCGTAGATCAGCGCGTACTCGTGCGGATGGGCCAGCGCCCACTCCCGTACGGCCCGGCAGACCGCGCCCCACCGCTCGACGGGCTCCTGGCCGTCCGCCTTCGCCGGAGCAGTCTCGGCGGCGGCGCCGAGGGCGTCGTACGCGTCCACGATGAGCGCGGTCAGCAGCTCGTCGCGGCTCGGGAAGTAGCGGTAGAGGGCGGACGAGACCATGCCGAGCTCACGGGCGACGGCGCGCAGCGACAGCTTGGCCGCGCCCTCGCGGGCGAGCTGGCGGCGCGCCTCTTCCTTGATGGCGGCGGTCACTTCGGTACGGGCCCGTTCCCTGGCCCCTCGGATCGCACTCATGGCAGCCAGTCTCTCATCCGGACGGAGCACCGGCCAACAACGAGAGCACCGCTCTTGCGGTGGCGCACCGATTCCTGCACACTGATCTCAAGCGAGAGCACCGCTCTCGAAATGGAGCACAGCGAGCACAGGAGGACACCATGTCGGAGCACCACATCAAGCCCAGCCGGTTCGACAGCGCCATGAACGCCACCGTCGCCTGGCTCGCCCGGCGCGGGGTGAGCTTCTTCGGCACCGCCGAACTGTCCGTCGTCGGCCGGAAGTCCGGTGAATGGCGGCGGGTGCCGGTCAACCCGCTGTCGCTGAACGGCGAGCGCTATCTGGTGTCCCCCCGCGGCGCCTCCCAGTGGGTGCGCAACATGCGGGCGGCGGGCGGCGGGCGACTTCAGCTCGGGCGCCGCCGGCAGACCTTCACCGCCATCGAGCTGCCGGAGGGCGCGGAGAAGACCGAGGCGCTGCGCACCTACCTCGACCGCTGGGGCTGGGAGGTGAAGAGCTACTTCGACGGGGTGACCGCGAAGTCCTCGGACGATGAACTGGCGCGGATCTCCCCGCTCCACCCGGTCTTCCGCATCACCACCGACGACGCCTCCGCCGACGCTCACACCACCGCCGCCGAGGCGTGAGCGCTACCGGCGGTCGAACGCGGTCAGCGCCCGCCGCGCCGCCGGATGGGTGCGGACGATCTCGGCGAGGGTCGTCGTACCGCGCGTGATCTTCGTAAACGCCCGCCACGCCGGCCTGAAGCCCGTGAGCGCCGCGTGGAACATTCCGGGGCGGCGCGCGAACACCGAGTACAGCCGCCGCCCGACCCCCATCTCCACCCCGAGCCCCGCCTTGATCGCGAAGGCGTAGTTCAGCGCCTGGCGCCGGGCGTCGACCGCGTCATGGGCCTCGGCGATCCGCACCGCCCACTCCCCCGCGAGCCGCCCCGAGCGCAGCGCGAAGGAGATGCCCTCCCGGGTCCACGGCTCCAGCAGCCCCGCCGCGTCCCCGCACACCAGCACCCGGCCGCGCGACAGCGGCGAGTCGTCGGAGCGGCAGCGGGTCAGATGGCCCGAGGAGATACGCGGCTCGAACCCGGCGAGCCCGAGCCGGGCGATGAAGTCCTCGAGATAACGCTTGGTCCCGGCGCCCTCGCCACGGGCCGAGATCACCCCGACCGTCAGCGTGTCCCCCTTGGGGAAGACCCAGCCGTAACTGCCCGGCAGCGGGCCCCAGTCGATGAGCACCCGGCCCGACCAGTCCTCCGCCACGGTCGGCGGCACCGGAATCTCCGCCTCCAGACCGAGGTCGACCTGGTCGAGCTTGACCCCGACATGGGCGCCTATCCGGCTGGCGCTGCCGTCCGCGCCGACCACGGCCCGGGCCAGCACGGTCTCGCCGTCCGAGAGCACCACGGCCACGGTGCGCCGGTCGGGCACGGACGGGCCATGCTGCTCGACGCGCGCCACCGCGGTGCCGGTACGCACCTGAGCGCCCGCGTCCTTGGCCGCCTCGACCAGCCCGGCGTCGAACTCGGGCCGGTTGATCAGCCCGAACAGAGCCTGCTTGGAGCGGCGGGTACGGGTCAGCTTGCCGTTCAGCGAGAACGTCACGGCGTGTACGCGCTCACGCAGCGGGAGTTCGAAGCCGGGCGGCAGCGCATCGCGCGTGGGGCCGATGATGCCGCCGCCGCACGTCTTGTAGCGCGGCAGCTCGGCCTTCTCCAGCAGCAGCACCCGGCGGCCCGCACAGGCGGCGGCGTAGGCGGCGGAGGCACCCGCCGGGCCCGCCCCCACCACCACGACGTCCCATACCGACTCGTCCGCCGGCTCCGCCGGGGAGGCCCCGTTCCGGGCCGCGTTGTCGCTGCTCACGTGTGCTTCCGCTCCCACTCGACCGACCTGATCGCCCTGCGCCACCACCGCCGCGGGCCACCGTCGCATCCTACGGCTCACCAGGGTGTGACCCCGCTGTGGGATGATCAGCAGCACAACCATCAAGCCGTAAAGTCGTACATCCGTGCCATCGCGCGCATCCCACAGGAGCGTCCCCACATGGAGCAGGCACCTCACGCCCGACCCGACGGCCCCGCGGCCACCGCCCCGGCCGACCGCCGGGCCATCGCCGCCACCGTCGCCGCGCTGCAGCCCCGCGCCAAGGCCGAACTGACCGAGCTCGTGGCCTTCAAGTCGGTCGCGGACCCGGCACAGTTCCCCAAGAGCGAATGCGAGGCCGCCGCGCGCTGGGTCGCCGACGCGCTGCGCGCCGAGGGGTTCACGGATGTGGCGCTGCTGGACACCCCCGACGGCACCGAGTCGGTCTACGGCTTTCTGCCCGGCCCGGCCGGGAGCCCGACGGTGCTGCTCTACGCGCATTACGACGTCCAGCCGCCGCTGGACGAGGCCGCCTGGATCTCCCCGCCCTTCGAGCTGACCGAGCGCGACGGGCGCTGGTACGGGCGCGGCGCCGCCGACTGCAAAGGTGGCTTGATCATGCACCTCACCGCGCTGCGCGCGCTCGAGCAGCACGGCGGGATCCCGGTGAACGTCAAGGTGATCGTCGAGGGCTCGGAGGAGCAGGGCACCGGGGGCCTGGAGCGCTACGCGGAGGCGCACCCTGAGCTGCTGACCGCCGACGCGATCGTCATCGGCGACACTGGCAACTTCCGCTGCGGGCTGCCGACGGTCACCGCGATGCTGCGCGGCATGGCGCTGCTGCGGGTCCGAGTGGACACCCTGGAAGGCAATCTGCACTCCGGCCAGTTCGGCGGCGCCGCCCCGGACGCGCTCGCCGCGCTCATCCGCATCCTGGACTCGCTGCGGGCCGAGGACGGCTCCACGACCGTCCAGGGTCTGGCGGCCGACGAGACCTGGGACGGACTCCAGTATCCGGACGAGGACTTCCGCAAGGACGCCAAGGTGCTGGACGGGGTCGAGCTGATCGGCTCGGGCACGGTCGCCGACCGCGTCTGGGCCCGCCCCGCGGTCACCGTCCTGGGCATCGACAGCCCTCCGGTCGTCGGCGCCACCCCGTCGGTACAGGCCAGCGCGCGGGCGGCGGTGAGCCTGCGGGTGCCGCCGGGCGTGGACGCGGGCCAGGCGGCCGAACTGCTCACCGCCCACCTGCAGTCCGCCGCGCCCTGGGGCGCGCGGGTCGCCGTCGAACAGGTCGGCCAGGGCCAGCCGTTCCGCGCGGACACCGCCAGCCCCGCGTACACGGCGATGGGGCGGGCCCTGAGCGAGGCGTACGACGGTCAGGAGATGGCGATCGCGGGCGCGGGCGGCTCGATCCCGCTGTGCAACACGCTCGCCTCGCTCTACCCGGAGGCGGAGATCCTGCTGATCGGGCTGAGCGAGCCGGACGCGCAGATCCACGCCGTCAACGAGAGCGTTTCACCGGAGGAGCTGGAACGGCTCTCGCTCGCGGAGGCGCTGTTCCTGCGGTCTTACGCGGACGAGGCCGCGGATACGGCGGCCGCCCCGACGCGATAGCCGCTGCGCGGGGCGTCTGGCGTCTGGCGCCCGCTGATACCTCCCGGCCGGTCCGGTCCGGTCGGGCCCGGTGCCCGGCCGGGCCGGTTCCGGCGGCCGGGCCGAAACAGCGCCGGAACAGCTCGGGGCCGCGGTCCCGGCAGCCCCAAGCCCGCACCCGAAGCGCGACCGACCCCGCCGGAACCGGAGCGACCGGCCCCGGCCCCGGCCGCGATCGGCGCAGGCCCGAACCGGGTCCGAGAGACCCCGGCCAGGACAGGCCGGAGCTCGGCCCGGCCGCCGGGATCGGAGCCCCAGGCGAGCTCCCGAAAACCGGGCCACGCAAGCCGGACCGGGCTGGGCGGCCCAGCCGAAGCACGCCCGGTCCGGGACAGGGCCGACCAGCTCAGGGCCGGACCGGGGCCGCGAGCCGCCGGACCAGGCGGCGGGCTCGCCGCCGCCCCGTAAGCCGCCCATACCGCGGCGCGGCACGGGCGACACGGAGCCGTACCGCGCTCACCTCCCGCGGTCAGCCCGTCGGTGTGCCCGCCTCCAGGTACAGCGGGCGGCCCTGCTCCCGCGCCCGCAGGGCCCAGCGCAGTCGGCTCAGGCGTACCGGGGGCAACAGCTCAGCGGCCTCACCCTCCGTGACGAAGCGCCAGGCGCGCAGTTCGGAGGCCGGGAGCAGGACGTCGCGGGCCGCCTCGGCGGTGAGCCGTCCGCCGTCGAAGAGCAGCCGCAGGCCGCCGTAGCCGGGTGGGCAGGGCTGCTCCCAGTCGACGACCAGCAGCCGCAGCGGCTCGGCCGGTCTGAGGCCCAGTTCCTCGACCACCTCCCGGACGCCGGCGTCGGTGGGCGGTTCGCCGGACTCGACGACGCCGCCGGGGAACTCCCAGCCGGGCTTGTACGTGGGGTCGACCAGCAGGACCCGGTCGTCCTCGTCGAAGAGCAGCACCCCGGCCGCCAGGGTCTCGGCTCTGGGCTCCGGGGTCTGCACGATGTCGCAGCTGCCCGCGCCCTCGCGGACTGCGTCGGCGATGTGCTCGGCGGTCTGCCGGGGGGTGAGCCCGGTGGTGTCCACGACATACGCGTCGTCGACGAGCCACGGCAGGGCCGAGCGGTAGGGCGCGAGGTGGTCCAGGCACCAGCGGCGGACGGATTCGCTGCCGTCCGCGTCGCCCGTGATGGCCTCGCGCTCCGCTATTCGCTCGCGCAGTATCGTTTCATCGGTGTGCAGCAACACATGCCGCACGGGGATGCGCCGGGCCGCGAAGCCGCCGAAGATCTCATCGCGGTACTCCTGCCTCAGGACTGTCATCGGCACCACCAGCGGGCCGCCGACCTCGGCGATCAGTGCCGCGCCCGTGTCGACGACCAGCCGCCGCCAGGACGGCAGGTCCTGGTAGTCGGACACCTCGTCAAGGCGCTTGCGCGGCAGCATCATCCGCAGGCCGTCGCCGACAAGTTCCGGGTCATAGAACGTGCTGCCCGGCAAGAAGTCCACCAATTCGCGGGCCGCGGTGGTTTTGCCCGCGCCGAACGCACCGTTCAGCCAGACGATCACATTTCCCCCTATTCCATCGCCCCCTGTCAGTTGCCCGCATCACCCTGTTGTGAAAACGCCCGGGGGCCGGGGAGTGACGGATCGCGCCGCCGCCGAGGCGGCGGCGCAGGCCGTCAGCGCGCCCCGGAGCCGCCCTCAGCCCTTGCTCGCGCCGAGGGTGAGGCCCGCGATGAAGTGCCGCTGGAGGATCAGAAAGACCAGCACAGTGGGCAGCGCAACGATCACCGAGCCGGCCGCCAGCAGGTTGTAGTCCGTGAAGAACTGCCCGCGCAGATTGTTGAGCGCGGAGGTGATGGGGAGCTTGTCGCCGTCGGAGACGAAGACGAGGGCCCACAGGAAGTCGTTGTACATCCAGGTGAACTGGAGCGTGCCGAGCGCCGCCAGCGCCGGGCGGCAGAGCGGCAGGGTGATCCGCCAGTACTGGGTCCACACCCCCGCGCCGTCCACCACCGCCGCCTCCAGAATCTCCAGCGGCAGGGTGCGCATGAAGTTTGCCAGGACGAAGACGCAGAAGCCGACTTGAAAGGCGACCTGGACGGCGATCACCGCCCAGTAGGAGTCGTACATCGTCATCGAGTCCGACATCCAGTACGGCAGGTTGATCTTGGTGAAGAGCACATACAGCGGGGTGACGATCACCTGCTGCGGCAGCAGGTTCCCGGCCGTGAAGACCATCAGCAGGATCAGCCCGCCGCGCATCTTCAGCCGGGAGACGACGAAGGCGACGAACGAGGCGAAGAAGAGCGTCAGCAGCACCCCGGGCACCGCGATGATGAGCGAGTTGACGAAGTACTTGCTCATGCCCGAGTCGCTGAACGCCTGCTTGTAGTAGTCGAACGACAGATGGCGCGGCAGCGAGAAGTAGCCGTGCTCGGCGGTCTCCTCGTACGGGCGCAGCGAGGCGTAGACGGCCAGCAGCAGCGGGGCGAGGAAGGCGAGCGAGACGGTCATCAGGAAGGCGTGCAGCCCCAGGCGCGCGGGGCGCGTCCGGCGGCGCCCGCCGCCCGCGGGCGTCGCGGGCGCGGGGGTCCGCGCGGGTGCGGTCCGAGTGCTCGCGGTCATCCCCCTGGTCATCGCTTTTTCTCCCCTCGCAGCTCCTGCACCAGATAGGTCACGATGAATCCCAGGGACACGGTGAGCAGGACGACGGCGATGGCGGATCCGAAGCCGATGCGGCTGGCCTCGCCGATGATGTTGTCCGTGACGAGCACGGAGAGCAGTTCCAGGCCGTTGCGCCCGTGGTTGATGGCGTAGACGATGTCGAAGGCCCGCAGCGCCTCGATGACGGTGATGACGCCGACGATGACGTTGACCGGCCGGAGCGTGGGCCACACGACCCGGAAGAAGGTCTGCCGCTCATTGGCCCCGTCGAGGGCCGCGGCCTCCTTGAGCGAGGGGTCAACGGACTTCAGCCCGGCCAGATAGAGGATCATCACATAGCCGGTGTGCCGCCAGGCCGCGGCCAGCAGCACCACCCAGATGTTGAGGTCGGGATCGCCGAGCCAGTCGACCGGGTCGTCGGTGTTGCCGATGATCGCGTTGAGCACGCCCTGGTCGCGGGAGAAGACCAGTTGGGCGATGAAGCCGACGATGGCGAGCGAGAGCACCACCGGCATGTAGAGAGTGGACTGGTAGAAGCGGCTGAACCGGACACCCTTGTCGAGGAGTACGGCCAGCAGCAGCCCGAACGGGGTGGCGACGAACCCCAGGAAAGCCAGCCACAGCAGGTTGTTGCGGGCGGCCGGCCAGAATGGCGGATAGTCGGTGAACAGGGTGCGGTAGTTGTCGACGCCGACCCAGTGGATATCGCCGATGCCGTCCCAACTGGTGAAGGACAGACCGATGGAGGCGAGGGTCGGCCCCCAGATGAGGGTGAGGTCGAGCAGTACGGGTATGCCCAGCAGCACGCCGATGACGGCGAGGTCGCGGGTGGTGAACTTCCGCGGACCCCGCCGCCTGGCACGCCGCGCGGTGGTGTGCGGCACGGCGTGTGGCTCCTAGTCGCTGGTGAAGATGGACTTCTTCTGGGACTCGATGCTCTTCGTCAGGGAGTCGATGTCGTTCGGGCTGTTGATGAACTGCTGGATGGCCCGGATCATCACCTGGGACGCGAAGTCGGGGCGGGTGTCGCGGTCCATGAACTGCGAGATCTGCTTCGCGTCGGCGATGAGCTCGACGGCCTTCTTCTGCAGCGCGTTGTACGAGGAGTTGGACGCGCCCTCGTTGACCGCGATGTTGTTGGGGTCCCGTTTGAGGTAGATCTCCTCGGCGGCCGGGGTGGCGAGGTACTTCAGCAACTCCTTGCCCTGCTTCTGCCGCTTGGACTTCTTCGACAGCAGGAAGCCGTCGATCGGCGCCTCGACCGCGTCCTGGCCGTAGGCGGAGTCGATCTCGGGGAAGGGGAAGAAGTCGAGGTCGTCGCGGTCGGCCTCGGGGAACTGCTGACCGGGGTGCGGGAGGCCGAAGACCGCCATGCCCGACTTCTTCTGCGCCAGGCTCTGCGCGGCCTCCTGCCAGGTGCGCCCGTTGGCCCCCTTCTGGTGGTACGGCATCAGCCCGCGCCACAGGTCGAAGACATTCTTGACCTTGGGGTCGGTCCAGGACTCCTTGCCCCCCATCAGGGAGATGTGGAAGTCGTAGCCGTTGGCCCGCATATTGAGGTAGTCGAAGGTGCCCATGGCGGGCCAGCCGTCCTTGTCGCCGAAGGCGATCGCGTCCAGGCCGTCCTTGTCCATCCGCTTGGCGAGCGCGCGGTACTCGTCGAAGGTCTTGGGGATCTCGTAGCCGTGCTGCTGGAACACGCTCTTCCGGTAGAAGACGGCCCACGGATAGTAGTAATACGGCACGAAGTACTGCTTGCCGTCCTCACCGGTGGACTGCTGCTTGAGCGCGTCGGAGAAGCCCTCGAAGCCCTTCCAGAGGTCGCTGATCTCGGCGAGCAGCCCTTGTTTGGCGAAGAACTGCATACGGTAGCCCGCGAACCACATGAAGACATCGTCCGGGGTGCCCTTGAGATAGCGGTTGATGTTCTCCTGAAAGGACTCGTGGTTGACGGTATTGACCTTGACCTTCTTGTCGGACTTCTTCTCGTACGCGTCGAACACCTCGGCGAACGCCTTGCGCGGTACGGCATCCGAAGCGTTGGATCCTATCTTCACCTCGTCGCTGGGGCCCCCACAGGCGGTGAGCAGTGCCGGGAGGGCTACCGCACCGGCTCCGATCGCGCTGCCCCGGAGCAGAGCGCGACGGGAGATCCGATGTTCTGACGAAGACTGTGCCATGTGCCCCTCCAAGGAGGTTCAATCGAACACAACCGAACGCGAGTGAGTGGATCTCACCCGTCGGAACGGGGCCCAGTCAAGAGTTATGACGAGATATCGAACAACCGTTACCGGTTCTCTTCCAACAGACTCCAACACGGTCTACCGTAAACGACCGCGAGTTACGTGCTTTGACGCAGCGTCACCCCGTCGAGAACGGAGGACCCGCATCATGCGCCATGTCTCTTCCCTGGCCATCCGCCGAAGAATCATCGGAGGAGTGGCCGCAGCACTGCTTGGTACGACCGGGGCCGCCGGGCTGACCGTCCCGGCCGCAGCCCAGCCCGCGACCCGGCCCGCGACCCAGCCCACGGTCCAGCCCGCCGACGCCAACGCCGTTGCCGCCGCAGACGCGGCACCGGCCGCCGCGGCGCCGGGCGACGGGCTCGCCCTCACTCCCCCGATGGGCTTCAACAACTGGAACTCGACCCACTGCCGGGCCGAGTTCAACGAGGCGATGGTCAAGGACATCGCCGATATCTTCGTGACCAAGGGCCTGAAGGAGGCCGGATACCAGTACGTCAACCTCGACGACTGCTGGGCGCTGCCCCAGCGCGACGCGGACGGCAAGCTGGTCCCGGACCCGGTGCGCTTTCCGAACGGCATCAAGGCCGTCGCCGACTATGTGCACTCCAAGGGGCTCAAGTTCGGCATCTACACCAGCGCCGGCACCAAGACCTGCAACAGCGCCGGCTTCCCCGGCGCCCTGGGCCATGAGCGGTCCGACGCCCAGCAGTTCGCCGACTGGGGTGTGGACTACCTCAAGTACGACAACTGCAACAACCAAGGCGTGGATGCCAAACAGCGCTATCTCGCCATGCGCGACGCGCTCCGGGCGACCGGCCGCCCCATCGTCTACAGCATCTGCGAATGGGGCCAGAACAAGCCATGGGAGTGGGCCGCGGACGTCGGCCAGCTGTGGCGTACCACCGGCGACATCAGCGACAGCTGGGGCAGCATGCTCTCGATCGCCAAGGCGAATCTCCCGCTCGCCCCGCACGCCGGGCCCGGCCACTGGAACGACCCCGACATGCTGGAGGTCGGCAACGGCGGGATGACGCCCACCGAGTACCGCAGCCACTTCTCCCTCTGGTCGATCATGGCAGCGCCGCTGCTGATCGGGACCGATCTACGCAAGGCCACCCCCGAGACATACGAGATCCTGGGCAACCGCGAGGTCATCGCCGTCGACCAGGACGGGCTCGGCAAGCAGGGCCGGGTGCTCTCCTCCGAGGGCGGGGGCTGGGTCGTCGCCAAGGAGCTCGCGGGCGGCGACCGGGCGGTCGCGCTCTTCAACGAGACCGACCGGCCCCGGCACATCGCCACCACCGCCGCGGCGCTCGGCCTGCCGGAGGCGGACGCGTACCGGCTGCGCGACCTGTGGGAACACCGGAGCTACAACACCGCAGGAGACGTGGCGGCCACCGTCCCGGCCCATGGCACCGCGCTGTTCCGCGTCAGCGCCGACCGGCGCTGGGCCGCCTATCCGCCCGCCGTGGAGCTGGGCACCGACGCCGCCGCGCTCGCCGAGGCCGGGACCACCGCCAAGGTCGCCACGACCGTGACCGACCTCGGCCGCACCCCCGCCCGCCAGGTCTCGGTCCGCCTCACCGGCCCTGACGGCTGGCGCGTCGAGGCCACCTCCCCGGCCAGGGCCGCCACCCTGCCCACCGGCCGGAAACTGACCACGCGCTGGCAGGTCACCGCGCCCGCCGGCACCCCGGCCGGTGCGTACGAGCTGAAGGTCTCGGCGGACTACCGCTCCCCGCAGGGCACCCGGGCCGCGGCACAGCTGCCGGCTCCGGTGCATGTGGTCGTGGCCCCGCCCTCCGGGACCTCGTACGCAAGCGATCTGCCGTGGCTGAGCGCGGTCAACGGCTGGGGTCCGGTGGAGAAGGACACCAGCGTGGGCGAGAACGCGGCGGGCGACGGACATCCGATCACCATCGGCGGCACCGTCCACGCCAAGGGCCTCGGGGTGCATGCGCCCAGCGAGGTGACGTACTACACCGGCGGCCGGTGCACGAGCTTCACGGCCCAGGTCGGTGTGGACGACGAGGAGGACGCCGCCGGAACGGTCGCCTTCGAGGTGTGGGCGGACGGCGAGAAGGTCGCCTCGACGGGGACGCTCACCAACGCCGACCCGGCCACGACCGTCACCGCCGCGCTCGGCGGCGCGACGACCGTCAAGCTGGTGACCACCGACGCCGGGGACGGTGTGACCAGCGACCACGGTGACTGGGCGGAGGCGGCCTTCAGCTGCTGACGCCGCCGTGCGGGCGGAGCCGCCGCGCTCCGCCTGCGCGGCCGACCGGCCCTTCCCCGCCCGCTTGTCAGCACATGGGCAGCCCGGGGAGGGGCTGGTCATTGTCCCCGCCCTTGATGTAGACGTCGCTGATGAACACGTTGGTGTGGCCGCTGTCGTCGTCCGTCTTGGCCCACCACACGTTCGTCCACTTGCCGTAGGTCTCCCGGCGGCCCAGATTCTGCTGGCAGTAGAAGTAGTTCAGGCCCTGGTTGAGGGTGCCGACCGGCTCTCCGGAGGCCGTGTACGAGGTGGCGGCGCGCCACACCTCGCAGTTGTACTTGCCCCCGCCGGCGTCATGGCAGACCGGCGAGGGGTCGGGGTCCGCCGTGCCGCCGCCGGCCCCGCCCCCGTTGGCGGAGTTGCTGTCGTCGCCGCCTCCGCCCGAATTCCCGTCGCCTCCGCCGCCGCCCTTGCCGTCCTTGCCGCCGTCCGAGTCGTCGTCCGAGCCGCCGGACGCGCCGTTTCCGCTGCCGCCGGGCTTGCCCGAGGCGGACGGGGAACCGGAGCCCGAAGGCTCCGCGGTCTTCTTCCCGCCCTTGTCGCCCTTGTCTCCCTTACCGTCCTCGTCGTCCTTGCCGTCCGTGCTCCCCTTGTCCCCGGCCTTCCCCCCGTCCGGTGAGGCGGAGTGGGTGGGGGACGCCGATGTGTCCCCCTGGCTCCCGGCCGCGGTCTTGTCGCCGTCGTCGCCGACAAGCGCGTACGTCACGCCGCCCCCGGCGAGCAGAACAGCGACGGCCATGGCCGCGATCAGCGCCTTCTTACGCCCGGGCCGCCGCGGCTGCGCCGCGCCACCCGGAGCCCCGCCGCTCACCAGCGGCTCCTCGGGCACCTGCGGCGGCCCGAAGCCGGGCGGGGCCGACGACAGCAGGGGGGAGGGGGACGGCGGAATGGGCGGCTGAGCGGCGGAAGGCTGTGGGGCAGAAGGCAGGGGGACGGAGGGCTGCGGCTGACTGGACCACGGCCCGCCGGACGGCTCGGCGGCCTGACCGCCGGACGAGCCCAGGGACGAGCCGGCGGGCGGACCCCCTGAGGGGCCGAAGGCCGGGCCGCCGAACTGCTCGCCGGGCGAGCCAGCAGGCGAACCGCCGGACTGGCCGCCCGCCGGACCGGAGGGCAAGCCGAGGGGCGAGCCGCCGGCCGGGCCGGCGGACGGGTCAGCGGACGAGCCGCCGGGGGGACTCACGGCCGGGTCGCCAGCCGGACCGGCGGACGCGCCAGCGGGCGAACCGCCGAACTGGCCGCCACCCGAGCCGAAGGCCGGACCGGCGGACGCGCCAGCGGGCGAACCAGCCAGACCGGCGGACGCGGCGGACGAACCCCCGGGTGAACCGCCAGCCAGAGGGACCGCCGGACCGCCGGCCGGGTCGCCCGTCCGGGCGCCGCGCGGCGCCCCGGCGCCCAGCACGTCCGGTGCCGTCGGCGTCCACCCGGCCCACCCCGCGGCGGCCCAGGGGTCCTCGCCGACCGCGACGGCCTCCAGCATCACCCGCGCCTGGCCCACGGACGGCCGGGCCGCCGGGTCCTTGTCCATCATCGCGTGCAGGACCGGCGTCAGCGGCCCGGCCCGCCTCGGCTCCGGGAGCGGTTCGGTGACGATGGCCGTCAGCGTCGACCACACCGACGTACGCCGGAACGGGGACGAGCCCTCCACCGCCGCGTACAGCGTCATGCCGAGCGCCCAGATGTCCGAGGCCGGGCCGGGCTCCTGGCCCTGGGCGCGCTCCGGCGCGAGATAGTCGAGGGAGCCGATCAGCTCGCCGCTGCGGGTCAGCTTGGTCGTGGCGTCGTCGCCCGGCGCCTCCATGCTCGCGATGCCGAAGTCGGTGAGGACGACCCGGCCGTCGTGGTCGAGCAGCACATTGCCCGGCTTCACGTCCCGGTGCAGCACACCGGCCTGATGGCCCGCGCCGAGGGCGTCCGCGACCTTCGCGCCGATCGCCGCGGCCTCCAGGGGCTCCACGACGCCCCGCTCGTCGATCAGGTCGTCCAGCGACCGGCCTTCGATGAGCTCCATGACGATGACCGGAAGCCCGCCCTCCTCGGTCACGTCGTGCACCGTGATCACACCGGAGTGGCGGATCCGCGCCGCGGCTCTGGCCTCCCGCTGCATCCGGACGCGCAGATCGGCGAGTTCGGGCCCGGAGGAATCGGTGTAGGCGCGCAGCACCTTGACCGCGACCTCCCGGCCCAGCACCTCGTCGACGGCCTTGCAGACCACGCCCATACCGCCCCGGCCGAGCGTGCCGGTCACTCGGTATCGACCGCCCAACAGCCTGCCGGTCAGGTCCCCGCTCATGTCCCCCGGTGACACCGTGCCTCAGTCCCCCTTGTAAGCCGTGGTCGCGCAACAGCTTAGGGGCAAGCACCGACAGTCCCGCTCAACTCGCGGGCGTGCGGGCCCTGTCGGGACGGTGTTCGTGGACTCGCTCCGCCCGTTCGGCTGGGGGCACCTCCCAGCGGTAGCTGGGGGAGAACCGAGCCCTGAATAAAGGGGGCTAGCCGAGCTCCTGGTAAGGGGTGTGGAACTGCTGCTGCTGAAGTGTGCTCAAGCGTGTTCTGGCGACCGGGAGTGAGTGCGGGCGGTCTTTGGCGTGATGCATGAGTCCGCCAGGACGCCTCGGGATACGAACGGAAGTCGCGATGTCGAATGCGTGACCTCTGCGGTCGGGGCTCGTTGAGTGTGGGGAGGGAATCGTCGGGGCGGAGCCGGGCGGGGGCGAAGGATGAGCGGGCTGCGCAAGGTCGCCGAGCCGTTCGTTGCGTCCGGCCCGGCCGGAGTGGCGATCCGTACCCGGCTCAAGCACCTCACCGCACAGGACGAGAAGGTTCTTGCGCTGGTCGGCGCGCATCTGGGTTCACTCGCGTCGCGGGACCTCAACACGCGCTGCGCGGACGGCCTGAAGCACTGCGCCGATCGGTGGGCGGCGCGCAAGCGTGCCCTGACGCCGGTCTCGTCGGCGCGCTGGGCCGGGGCGATCACCAAGGCGTCGCATGACCAGTGGGCCCTGGCCCGCCGTTGCCAGCTCGCCCACATCCACAGTCTGGAGGCCGGGGTCGCCACGATCGCGCACCGGCTGGCGCAGCCGGTCGGGGCGAAGGGATCGAAGAACGCTCCGGGCGGCTACCGCTCCCGGCAGGAGTGGTTCGCCAAGTCCCGCCGCCTTCACATGCTCCAGGACCGGCTGGAGCGGGAGCGGGCCGACCATGCGGCCGGGACCGTGCACGTGGCGCGTGGCGGCAAGCGCCTGGCCCGCACCCGCCACCACCTGGACGCAGCCGGGCTGACCAAGGCCCAGTGGCGTCAGCGGTGGCAGGCCGAGCGCTGGTTCCTGCAGGCGGACGGCGAGTCCGGGAAGCAGTACGGAAACGAGACCATCCGCATCACCCCCGACGGCCGGCTGAGCATCAAGCTGCCCGCTGCGCTGAAGGATCTGGCGAACGCCCCGCACGGCCGGTACGTCCTCACCGCGCCCGTGCGGTTCGCCCACCGGGGCGCCGAGTGGGCCGACCGTGTCGAAGCGAACCGGGCAGTCGCCTACCGCATCCACCACGACACCGGCCGCAACCGCTGGTATGTGACCGCGTCCTGGCAGATTCCGCCCCGGGCGACGCTCCCCCTGGAGGCGGCCCTCACCCAGGGGATGATCGCGGTGGACACCAACGCAGACCACCTGGCCGCATGGCGCCTGGACGTACACGGCAACCCGATCGGCAACCCCCGACGGTTCTTCTACGACCTGTCCGGCACCGCCGACCACCGCGACGCCCAACTCCGGCACGCACTGACCCGGCTGCTGCACTGGGCACAGGCCTGCGGCGTAGTCGCGATCGCCATCGAAGACCTGGACTTCGCAGCCGAGAAGACCCGCGAGAAGCACGGCCGCCGCAAGCGGTTCCGGCACCTCATCTCCGGCATGCCCACGAGCAGGCTGCGCGCCCGGCTCTCCTCGATGGCCGACACCACCGGCATCGCGATCATCGCGGTCGATCCCGCGTACACCTCGAAGTGGGGCGCCCAGCACTGGCAAAAGCCCCTCACCACGAAAACCAGGAACACCACTCGCCACGACGCGGCCGCCGTGGCAATCGGACGGCGCGCCCAGGGACACCCGATCCGGCGACGGACGGCACCGCCCCCACACGACCAGAGCGATCGTGCGGGGCATCGGACCGCCCAGGCCCGACCGGACAACCCTGGGCGTGAGGAACCCCACCCACGCATCCCCGGACCACGGACACGATCCATGCGCGCCGGATGCGAAGCGAACACGGGGAACCAGAACGCCCAACACCGTTCGGGGCGTTCGGGGCGTTCGGCTGAGCATGAGCCCTGACACCAGGACTCACTACCGCTCAGTCCTTAGGAACGGTTCCGAAGCCGTCCAGTCCGGCCTGCTGGGCCGCCGCCGCGGCGGCGCCGACCAGGCCGGCGTCCGTACCCATCTGCGCGGGGACGACCTCCAGGCCGCTGACGAACGACAGGGTCGCGTAGTCGCGCAGCGCGCGCCGCAGGGGTGCGAAGAGCACGTCACCGGCGCCCGCCACCCCGCCGCCGACCACGGCCACCTCGATCTCGACGAGCGTCGCGGTGGCCGCGATTCCGGCGGCCAGCGCCTGCGCGGCGCGTTCGAAGGAGGCCCGCGCGACCGGATCGCCGGTCCGGGCCGAGGCCGCCACAGCCGCCGCGCTCGTATCGCCGCCCGGGCCAGGGCGCCAGCCGCTCTCCAGGGCGCGGCGGGCGATGTTGGGGCCGCTGGCGATGCGCTCGACGCAGCCGCGCGCGCCGCACGGGCACGGGTCGCCGTCGAGATCGACGCTGATGTGGCCGATGTGCCCGGCGTTCCCCGTGGGGCCCGGGTGGAGTCGGCCGTTCAGCACCAGGCCGCCGCCGACGCCCGTGGACACCACCATGCACAGCGCGCCCGTACGCCCGCGCGCCGCGCCCTGCCAGTGTTCCGCCGCCGTCATCGCAACCCCGTCGCCGACCAGCGCGAGCGGCAGTTCGCCGACCGTCTCCCGGACCCCGGCGACGAGGGGGAAGTCGCGCCAGCCGGGGATGTTGACGGGGCTGACGGTGCCGACGGAGGCATCGACCGGGCCCGCGCTGCCGATGCCGACCGCGGCGACCCGGGACCACTGCGCGCTGCCGGACAGCTCGTCGAGCACGGCCGTGACCTCGCGCATCACGGTTCCGCCCGGCTCCTGGGCGGGGGTGGCGCGTCTGGCCCGTACGACCAGTTTGCCGCTGCCGTCCACCAGGGCACCCGCGATCTTGGTACCGCCAATATCCAGTGCGGCAATGAGGTCACGTGGCATATGAGTCGACTCCCCCGGGAGGCCTGGACGTATCGCTGTGGGGCAACAGTCTTCCCTGCCGCTGACAACGTTGTCCAGGGGCTATGCTCGGACACCCTTCCGCACGACCACCAGCGAACGACCAGCGAACGACCAGCGACGGGACAACCGCACCGTGACCGACACCGCTCCGGGCACCGCCACCACCTCGCGCCGCTACGGCACCCGGCCCACCATGAAGGATGTCGCCGCGCGCGCCGGGGTCGGCCTCAAGACGGTCTCACGAGTGGTCAACGGCGAGCCGGGAGTCACGCCCGACACCGAACGGCGCGTCAAGGAGGCCATCACCGCGCTCGGCTTCCGCCGCAACGACAGCGCCCGCATTCTGCGCAAGGGCCGCACCGCCAGCATCGGACTGGTCCTCGAAGACCTCGCCGACCCGTTCTACGGGCCGCTCAGCCGCGCCGTCGAGGAGGTCGCCCGCGCGCACGGCGCCCTGCTGATCAACGGTTCGAGCGCCGAGGACCCCGAGCGCGAGCAGGAACTCGTGCTCGCGCTGTGCGCGCGCCGGGTCGACGGGCTCGTCGTCATCCCGGCCGGGAGCGACCACCGCTACCTGGCCCCGGAGATAGCCGCGGGCGTCGCCACGGTGTTCGTGGACCGCCCGGCCGGCCGTATCGACGCCGACGCCGTGCTCTCCGACAGCTTCGGCGGCGCGCGGAACGGCGTCGCCCATCTGCTCGCCCATGGCCACCGCCGCATCGGCTTCCTCGGCGACCAGCCGGGCATCCACACCGCCGAGGAGCGGCTGCGCGGCTATCGCACGGCGATGGCCGAGGCCGGGCTGCCGATCGACGACGCGTGGGTGTCCCTTGGCCCCACCGACCCCGAGCGGGTACGGGCGGCGGCCATCGCGATGCTGGACGCACCCGAGCCGGTCACCGCGCTGTTCGCGGGCAACAACCGGGTGACGGTCACCGTCGTACGGGTCCTGGCCGGGCGCCCCCGACCGGTGGCCCTCGTCGGCTTCGACGACTTCGAACTCGCCGATCTCCTCTCCCCCGGTATCACTGTCATCGCCCAGGATTCGGCCCAACTCGGCCGTACCGCGGCGGACCTGCTCTTCCGCCGCCTCGACGGGGCGGGGGGCGAACCTCGGCGGGTGGTCCTGCCGACCCGCCTGATCGCCCGCGGCTCCGGCGAGTTGCCGCCGGCCGCGTAACGCACGCGCAGCCGACCGCACACGGAAACAGGCCGCGCACCCCGGCCGCGAACTCAGGCCGCGCACTCGGGCTGCGCACTCAGGCCGCGAGCACCTTGGCCTTGGCGCGCTCGTACTCCTCGGCGGTGATGTCGCCGTGGTTCTTGAGCTCCACCAGCTTGGAGAGCTCCTCGGCATGACCGCTCGCGGCGGTCTCGCGCACGAACGCCTTCATATCCGCTTCCGCCTTCAGGGCGGTCTTCACCTCGCGCTCGCCCATGCCACGCCCCCTCGCGATCAGGTACACGAAGACGCCGAGGAAGGGCAGCACGACGACGAAGACACACCAGCCCGCCTTGCCCCAGCCGCTCACCGAGTCATCCCGGAAGAGGTCGCCGATGACGCGGAAGAGCAGTATGAACCACAGGATCCACAGAAAGACCCAGACCGTGGTCAGGAATACGTCCAGCAATGGATAGCTCATCATCCGCCTCCTATCGGACGCACCCGGCGGACCCGACGAAGGGGCGGCTCCCACCGGGGCCGACACTCCAAGCGTACGGCGCCTTCTCGGGCCCGGTCGGCGCAGCACCGGATGCCGTGGGCGCACGGGCGCGTACGAATGGAGAGAGCGAAGTCGTCCGGAGGAAGCGAAGTCGCCGCGAGCCGGAGGCCGGAGAGGGTGCCCCATGGACCTGCAGATTCTCCCGCTCGCCGTCACCATGATGGCGGGGCCGCAGATCGTGGCCGCCGTCATCCTGGTGACCGCGCCGCGGCCGGTGCGGGTGTCCCTGGCGTTCCTGCTCGGGGTGGCCATCGCGACGACGGCGGGGGTCACGATCACCCGGGGGATCTTCGCGCTGCTGGGCCAGGTGGTCGCGCCGGGCAGCCCGTCCGAGCGCGGATCGGCCGGCACGGTCGTGCAGCTCGTGCTGGTGGCACTGCTGGTGTTCGCGGCGGTGAAGGCGTACGTGAGGCGGGAGACGGCCGAGCCGCCGAAGTGGCTGGGCTCGCTGATGGAGGCGGGCGCCTGGAAGGCGTTCACCGTCGGCCTCCTGGTCATCCTGGTCATGCCGTCCGACATCGTGGTCATGCTGACCGTGGGGGCGTCCCTGGAGCAGCACGGCGGGGGTGTCGCGGCGGCGCTGCCGTTCATCGGTCTGACCGTGCTGATCGCGGCGTTGCCGCTGCTGGTCTATCTCCTCGCAGGTGACCGCGGTCGGCGGGCCATGCCCCGGGTCCGGGAGTGGCTGACCTCGCACAGCTGGGTGGTCACCATCGCCACCTGTCTGCTCTTCATCGTGCTCATCCTCACGTAGCGGCCCTTTGACGACAGGGCCTACCGGCCGCCGCGCCCGGTGGGCGCCCGGGGGCGGGCCGCACGGGGCCGGGGCACCCGGCCGGTCGCGGCCAGCAGCGCGATCGCGGCGAGCGCGGCCAGCGGAACCAGCGTCAGGAGCAGCACCGTCGCCGCGGTGGGGTGGTTCCAGACGCCGAACGCGGCGGCCGTCGGCAGCAGCACCCCGAGCGTCAGCCCCCGGCGGTGGCCCGCGGCCCAGGCGCCGACCCGCCCGGTGCACAGCCCGCGCGCCGCGCTCCAGCGCGCGGCGGCGTCGGCGCCGCGGTCGGCGCCCTTGCGCGCCGCGCGGGGCAGTCGGCCGGGTCCCGCCAGGTAGGCGCCCAGCGCGACGGCGAGGCCGAGCGCCCCCGCAGTGCGGACGGTGGTCCACAATCCGCGCAGCAGCGTGTCGTATACGGCCGCGGCTGCCGCCCGGGGCAGCACGCTCGGCGGCAGATGGTCGAGCCAGTACCGGCGGGCGACGGCCAGGCCCGCGCCCAGGGCGAGAGAGGTGACGGCGGTCCCCAGCGCGGCGCGGGCCAGGGCGCGGCGGCGCCGGCGCGCGAGCAGGACGCCCGAGGTGCCGAGCAGCGCGGTCAGCCCGGGCAGCCAGACACCGGCCAGGTCCAGCAGGCGCGCCCCGAATCTGACCCGGCCCAGTTGGTCGGAGTGGAACAGGACCATGCGCCGGTCGACGTCGGGGATGGCGCTCGCCGAGGAGAGTCCGACGTTCAGCAGCTGCCGCTTGACCTTCTTGACTGCCGCGCCCACGTCCAGGGTCACGGTGTCGCCGTCCACCCCGACCGCCCCGTGCCCCTCGCCGGTGAGCACATGCACGAGAGCGGAGTGGCCGGTCCGGTTGGCGCCGATCCACACCGCCGGGAACTGGTCGCCGCGCACGACATGCGCCGCCACCCTCGTCAACGCCTGGTCGACGGCCGGGTCCAGCTTGAGCCCCAGCCTCTGGACGGCGTCGGCGGCCTTGGGCGAAACCCCCTGGCGGCGCAGCCAGGAAGCGATGTCCGAGGTGAGGTCCCGGCCGCTGCGGCGGGCGTTCAGGGCCTGGCGTACGTGCCGCAGCGCGGCGTCCTGGATGGCCGGGTCCTTGGCGAGCGGGGAGACCGTCGCCATATAGCGGCCGGTGTCGAGGAGAACGTCGTGGAGCCACACCGACACCAGGGACACCGGTACGAGCAGACAGGCGAGCGAGATCAGCAGCCCCGACGCGGCGCTCCTGGCGATCCCCCCGACGCCACGGACCCCGCGACGGCACACCCGGCCGCGGCGTGCCCCAGCGGCTGAGTGGTCGTGCGGTGGCTTCGGCGGTTTCGGTGGCGTCGGCGTTGGGGGGCTGCCCGGTGACTCGTCGGGGGCGCCGGTCATGACAACATCTCCCGCCTTCGACGGCGGGAGCGCATCCCGGGTGAGGCGTCAGAGTGAACGCATGCGGCGTGGCCCCCGGCGGGGTCAACTCGTGGCGGGGGCCCGGCCCGACAGGGTGTTCAGGGCGGCGCGGTCCAGGCCGGTCAGGCGCTCCACCTCCGCGCCGTCCACCGCGCCGCAGTCCAGGCCGCGCAGCAGATAGCCGCTGAGGGCCTTGGCCGTGGCCGGTTCGTCGGCGATCGCGCCCCCGGCGCCGCCCGCGCGGTCGACGTACGCGGCCAGCCGGGCCGCGGCCTGGGGCAGGCCCTCCCGGTAGAAGCCGTAGACGGCGGCGTAACGGGTCGGCAGATGGCCGGGGTGCATGTCCCACCCCTGGTAGTACGCGCGCGCCAACGACCTCCGCACCAGGCGGTGGTGGAGCCGCCACGCCTCGTGGACCTGCTCGGACGGGCCGACGGGCAGGACGTTGGTCGAGCCGTCGGAGAGCCTGACGCCGGTACCCGCGGCGGCGACCTGCATCACGGCCTTGGCGTGGTCCGCGACGGGGTGGTCCATGGACTGGTGGGCGGCGCTGACCCCGCAGGAGGCGCTGTAGTCGAAGGTTCCGTAGTGCAGCCCGGTGGCCCGGCCCTCGGCGGCGTCGATCATACGGGCGACGGTGGCGCGGCCGTCGGGGCCGAGGATCGCCTGGGTGGTCTCGATCTGGATCTCGAAGCCGATCCGCCCCGCGGCCAGGCCGTGCGCCCGCTCGAACGCCTCGCACAGCCGGACCATGGCGGTGACCTGCTCGGCGTAGGTGACCTTCGGCAGGGTGAGGACGAGTCCGCCGGGCAGACCTCCGGCGTCCATCAGCCCGGTGAGAAAGATGTCGAGGGTGCGGATGCCACGGTCGCGGACGGCGGCTTCCATGCACTTCATGCGGATGCCGACGTACGGCGGCGCGGTGCCGTCCGCGACGGCGGCGGCGACGAGCGAGGCAGCGCGGGCGGCCGCGGCGTCCTCCTCGGCGTCGGGGCGCGGGCCGTAGCCGTCCTCGAAGTCGATGCGCAGATCCTCGATGGGCTCGCGCGTCAGCTTGGCGCGCATCCGCGCGTAAACCGGCTCGGCGAGGTCGTCCTGGATGCCGAGGACGGCGGCCAGCGCGGCGGGGTCGGGGGCGTGTTCGTCGAGCGCGGCGAGCGCCTGGTCGCCCCAGTCGCGGACGGTGCCCGCGGTGCAGAGGTCGGCGGGGACGTAGATGGTGTGGACGGGCTGGCGGGTACCGGGGTCGCCGGGGTAGCGGCGGGCGAGTTCGGCGTCGACGCCGGCGAGGGAGGCGGCGATTCCGTCACGTACGGCGCCGGGAAGACTGGTCGTGAACGTCTCCTGCTGCCCCATCCCCGTACCCTCCATCACACCAGCCAACCTTTCCGAAATGCGGAATCCATAATCCGCACAGCGAAGCTATCCGTGGCTCGACCCCAGGTCAACACCCTCCCCCTTCGCCAGAAACGCACGCGGCCCTCACGCACGGAGCGTCGTCCGCGCATGAGGGCCGTCCAGTGGCAGGCCGCCCAGCAGAGGTGTCAGCCCTTACGGGTCTTGATCTCCTCGGTCAGCTGCGGGACCACCTCGAAGAGGTCGCCGACCACGCCGTAGTCGACGAGGTCGAAGATCGGGGCCTCGGCGTCCTTGTTGATGGCCACGATGGTCTTGGAGGTCTGCATACCGGCCCGGTGCTGGATGGCCCCCGAGATACCGGTCGCGATGTACAGCTGCGGCGAGACCGACTTGCCGGTCTGGCCGACCTGGTTGGTGTGCGGGTACCAGCCCGCGTCCACCGCGGCGCGCGAGGCGCCCACGGCGGCGCCGAGCGAGTCGGCCAGCGCCTCGACGAGGGGGAAGTTCTCCGCGCCGCCGACGCCACGGCCGCCGGAGACCACGATCGCGGCCTCGGTCAGCTCCGGACGCCCGGTGGACTCGCGCGGGGTGCGGGCGGTGACCTTGGTGCCGGTGGCCTGGTCCGAGAAGGTCACGGACAGCTCCTCGACGGCGCCGGCGGCCGGGGCGGCTTCCACAGCGGCCGCGTTCGGCTTGACGGTGATGACCGGGGTGCCGTTGCTGACCCGGGACTTGGTGGTGAACGCGGCGGCGAACACCGACTGGGTCGCGATCGGGCCCTCGTCGCCGGCCTCCAGGTCGATGGCGTCGGTGATGATGCCCGAGTCGATCCGGACGGCCAGGCGGGCGGCGATCTCCTTGCCCTCGGCGGAGGACGGGACCAGCACGGCGGCCGGGGAGACGGCCTTGTAGGCGGCCTGGAGCGCGTCCACCTTCGGTACGACGAGGTAGTCGGCGTACTCCGGGGCGTCGTGCGTGAGCACCTTCACCGCGCCGTGCTCGGCGAGCGTGGCAGCGGTGTCGGCGGCACCGTTGCCGAGGGCGACGGCCACCGGCTCACCGACCCGGCGGGCCAGGGTCAGCAGCTCGAGGGTGGGCTTGCGGACGGCGCCGTCCACGTGGTCGACATAGACGAGGACTTCAGCCATGGGAATCGATCTCCTGCGGAAAAAGTGCGGGCGGTTGGCGGTGCGTCGGGCGCGGCCGGGTCAGATGAACTTCTGACCCGCCAAGAACTCGGCGAGCTGCTTGCCGCCCTCGCCCTCGTCCTTGACGATCGTGCCCGCGGTGCGGGCCGGGCGCTCCGTGGCGCTGTCGACCGCGGTCCAGGCGCCCTCCAGGCCGACCTCGTCCGCCTCGATCTCCAGGTCCTCCAGGTCCCAGGAGGTCACCGGCTTCTTCTTGGCGGCCATGATGCCCTTGAAAGAGGGGTAGCGGGCCTCGCCCGACTGGTCGGTGACGGACACGACGGCGGGCAGCGAAGCCTCCAGCTGCTCCGAGGCCGTGTCGCCGTCGCGGCGGCCCTTGACCGTGCCGTCCTCGACCGAGACCTCCGACAACAGCGTGACCTGCGGAACTCCGAGGCGCTCCGCCAGCAGCGCGGGCAGCACGCCCATGGTGCCGTCGGTGGAGGCCATGCCACAGACCACGAGGTCGTAGCCGGTCTTCTCGATCGCCTTGGCCAGCACCAGCGAGGTGCCCAGCGCATCGGTGCCGTGCAGATCGTCGTCCTCTACATGGACGGCCTTGTCCGCACCCATGGACAGCGCCTTGCGCAGCGCGTCCTTGGCGTCCTCGGGGCCGACGGTCAGCACGGTGATCTCGGCGTCGTCGGCCTCGTCGGCGATCTGCAGCGCCTGCTCCACCGCGTACTCGTCCAGCTCGGAGAGCAGGCCGTCCACATCGTCGCGGTCGACAGTCAGATCTTCGGCGAAGCGCCGGTCGCCGGTGGCGTCGGGCACGTACTTCACACAGACAACGATCCTCAAGCTCACGCCGGCTCTCCTACTGCATCGTCTCTTCGTGCTGCCTTGTCCAGGCAGCATAGGCGCCTTCGGGTGCGGATTCCGGCCGGTCGACGACCGGGGTGACCCCTGCACCGATCGAAATATTACTCGCCAGTACACCCAGGTCGTTCCCCGTAAGCAACCCGGTTGAACTGTGACCTTGCCAACGGCAGCCGTCGGCGGTTCAGACCGCCGCGCCGAGCGCCGCGATCACATCCGCCGTACGCGGCTGCCCGGCCGCGCGGCACACGATGCGGCCCGCGGCGTCGAGCACCAGCACCGTGGGGGTCCGTACGACATCCAGTCTGCGCACGAGGTCCAGTCGCGCCTCGGCGTCGATCTCCACATGCGCCACGCCGTCCACCATCCGGGCGACATCGGCGAGGACGCGCCGGGTGGCCCGGCACGGCTGGCAGAACGCGCTGGAAAACTGCACGAGCGTCGCCCGCTCCCCCAGCCGCGCACCCAGTTCCGCGGCGTCCAGCCGCCCGCCCTGGTCACCCTCGCCCTGTCCGCTTCGCACCCGCTGTCCTTTCGATCGTCCCTCTCGATCGTCCCTCGACGGATGCAGCACGGGATTCCCGGGGGACATTCCTCCCCGCGCCCGCCCCGGCGTACGCCCGTCCGCCGACGTGATGAGGATCTCGCGGCCCCAGAGGTTCGCCCGGTAGGCAGACGGGTGCGGTATGGGGCACCATCTGCCAGAAGCCCGGAAACCTACGGCCGCGTAACTTCCGTCGGGAGAGCCCTCCCAGGAAAAGAGAAGGGTCCCCCCATGGCAGAGCTCGTCTACCCGCCGGTGATCGGTGCCGCCCGTACCATGTTCAAGGCGCTGGATCTGCGCTTCGACATCAAGGGCACCGAGAACATCCCCAAGCGGGGCGGCGCGGTACTGGTGAGCAACCACATCGGCTATCTGGACTTCGTCTTCTGCGGGTTCACCGCGCGTCCGGCCAAGCGGCTGGTCCGCTTCATGGCCAAGGACTCGGTCTTCCGGCACAAGGTCGCCGGGCCGCTGATGCGCGCGATGAAGCACATCCCGGTCGACCGCGCGGCGGGCATGGACGCCTACCGCCATGCGCTGAAGGCGCTGCGCTCGGGCGAAATCATCGGGGTGTTCCCGGAGGCGACGATCTCCCAGTCGTTCGCCCTCAAGAACTTCAAGACGGGCGCGGCCCGGCTGGCCCAGGAGGCGGGCGTACCGCTGCTGCCGATGGCGCTGTGGGGCACCCAGCGGCTGTGGACCAAGGGCCACAAGCGCGATCTGGGCCGTAACCACTTCCCGATCACGATGCGGGTGGGCGCGCCCATGGAGGCCGACCCGACCGAGCCGTCGGACACGCTCACCGAGCGGGTGCGCGGCCGGGTGCAGGAGCTGCTGGAGGCGGCGCAGCGGGCGTATCCGGTGCGGCCCAAGAACGAGGACGACACCTGGTGGGTCCCGGCCCACCTCGGCGGCACCGCGCCCACCCCGGCCCAGGCGGCCGGTCTCGACCGCCGCTGACCCCGCTCCGTACGGGCCCTGTCCGACCGGTTGTCCCTCGGCCATACAGGGCCCGGAGCGGCGCTACGCCTTGCCCATCTCCTCGCGAAGCGCGGCGACGAACCCGTCGACGTCCTCCTCCGTCGTATCGAAGGAGCACATCCACCGCACATCGCCCGCCGCCTCGTCCCAGAAGTAGAAGCGGTAGCGCTTCTGCAGGCGCTCGGCCGCGTCGTGCGGCAGCCGGGCGAAGACGGCGTTGGCCTGGACCGGGTGGAGGATCTGGACTCCCTCGACCGTACGGACCCCCTCGGCCAGCCGCCGGGCCATGGTGTTGGCGTGGCGGGCGTTGCGCAGCCACAGATCGCGGGCGAGCAGCGCCTCCAGCTGTACGGAGACGAACCGCATCTTGGACGCCAGCTGCATGGACAGCTTGCGCAGATGCTTCATGCCCCGAACGGCGTCCGGGTCGAGGACCACCACGGCCTCGCCGAAGAGCATGCCGTTCTTGGTGCCGCCGAAGGTCAGCACGTCCACGCCCGCCACATTGGTGAAGGAGCGCATCGGCACGTCCAGGGACGCGGCCGCGTTCGCTATCCGGGCCCCGTCGAGGTGGACCTTCATGCCTCGCTCATGGGCGTGGTCGCAGATGGCGCGGATCTCGTCCACGGTGTAGACGGTGCCCAGCTCGGTGTTCTGCGCGATGGAGACGACCTGGGGCATGGCCCGGTGCTCGTCGTCCCAGCCGTACGCCTCGCGGTCGATGAGCTCGGGGGTGAGCTTGCCGTCCTCGGTGGGAACGGTGAGCAGCTTCAGCCCGCCCACGCGCTCGGGAGCCCCGCACTCGTCGACGTGGATATGCGCGGTGTCGGCCGCGATGACCGCGCCCCAGCGGTCGGTGAGCGCCTGGAGGGCGACCACATTGGCGCCGGTGCCGTTGAAGACCGGGAAGGTCTGCGCCGCGGCCCCGAAGTGGCTGCGCATCACCCGCTGCAGATGCTCGGTGTACTCGTCCTCGCCGTAGGCGACCTGGTGGCCGCCGTTGGCGAGGGCGAGCGCGGCGAGGACTTCCGGATGGGCTCCCGCGTAGTTGTCGCTGGCGAATCCGCGCAGATCGGGGTCGTGGTGGCGGCGGGCGTCGGTGCGCCCTGGGTTCACGGCTTGGGGGTCAGCCACAGACGGGTTCCGTTCACTTCCCGGGCGGGCCGGTCCCAGAGTCCGGCGATGGCCTCGGCCAGCTCCTTGACGTCCGTGAAGCCCGCGAACTTCGCGTTGGGGCGGTCCGCTCGCATGGCGTCGTGCACCAGCGCCTTGACCACCAGGATGACAGCGGCCGCGGCCGGGCCGCCCTCGTCCCCCAGCTTCCGGAAGGAGTCGGCGAGCGCGAGGGTCCATGCCTCGGCGGCGGCCTTGGCGGCGGCGTACGCGGCGTTCCCGGCGGTGGGCTGGGAGGCGCCCGCCGCGCTGATCAGGACATAGCGCCCCTTGCCGCTGCGCAGCAGGGCGTCGTGGAAGGCGAGCGAGGTGTGCTGGGCGGTCCTGATCAGCAGGTTGTGCAGGGTGTCCCAGTCGGCGAGCGGGGCGTCGGCGAAGCTCTTGCCGCCGCGCCAGCCGCCGACCAGATGCACCAGTCCGTCGACCCGGCCGAACTCCTTCTCGGTGCGGTCGGCCCATTCGCGGGCCGCGCCGAGGTCGAGCAGGTCGACGGTGTCGCCGGTGACGGTGGCCCCGCCGTGGGCGTAGCGGGCGGCGTCCACGGCCTCGGCCAGCCGGGCGGGGTCCGCGTCGGAGGCGATGACGGTGGCCCCGGCCTCGGCGAGGCGGAGCAGTACGGCGCGGCCCGCCGGACCCGCGGCGCCGGCCACCGCGACCACGGCTCCGTCCAGGGGCCCCTTGCCGTTCGGCTCGTTCGGGGTGGGGCTCGACGTCGGTGTGGTCATGGTCGTCGCCTCCTCGGGCGCTCCGCTCATCCCTGCCATCGGCTTGTCTGCCTTCGGCTTCCCTGCCATCGGCTTCACGCGGCCGCCTTGACGTCGCTGTCGGCCGTGATGCCCTTGGTGGAGGCGACCACGGCGCGCAGCTTCTTGGCAAGCGCCTCGTAGAACATGCTGAGCGGGAACTCGTCGGGGAGCACGTCGTCCACCAGTTTGCGCGGCGGCTGGGTGAGGTCGAGGGCCTCGGGGCCCTTGGCCCACACCGAGCCGGGGTGCGGGGACAGGTAGGACGAGACCAGCTCATACGCCTTGAACCAGTGGACGAGCTTGGGGCGGTCGATGCCGTCGCGGTACAGCTTCTCGATCTCGCCGCACAGCTGGTTGGTGACCTGCGGGGCGCGGACCCAGTCGATGTGCAGGGTGTTGTCCGTCCAGCGTACGACGTCGTGCTGGTGCAGATAGGCGAAGAGCAGCTGGCCGCCGAGCCCGTCGTAGTTGCGTACGCGGTCGCCGGTGACGGGGAAGCGGAACATCCGGTCGAAGATCACGGCGTACTGGACGTCGCGGGCCTGGGCGATCCCCTCGGCCTCCAGCTTCACGGCCTCCTTGAAGGCGGTGAGGTCACAGCGCAGCTCCTCCAGGCCGTACATCCAGAACGGCTGGCGCTGCTTGATCATGAAGGGGTCGAAGGGCAGATCGCCATGGCTGTGGGTGCGGTCGTGGACCATGTCCCACAGGGCGAACGCCTCCTGGCAGCGCCGCTGGTCGGCGAGCATGTCCCGGACGTCCTCGGGGAGCTCGATGCCCAGCGCCTGGACGGCGGCCTCGCTCACCCGCCGGAAGCGGGCGGCCTCGCGGTCGCAGAAGATCCCTCCCCAGCTGAACCGCTCCGGGACCTCGCGGACGGCGATGGTCTCGGGGAAGAGCACCGCGGAGTTGGTGTCGTAGCCGGAGGTGAAGTCCTCGAAGGCCAGGCCGATGTAGAGCGGGTTGTCGTAGCGGGTGCGCTCGAGCTCGGCCAGCCAGTCCGGCCACACCACGCGTACGACCAGCGCCTCGAGGTTGCGGTCCGGGTTGCCGTTCTGCGTGTACATCGGGAAGACGACCAGGTGCTGCAGGCCGTCGGCGCGCCCGCGGGCGGGCTGGAAGGCGAGCAGCGAGTCGAGGAAGTCCGGCACCCCGAAGCCGCCCTCGGCCCAGCGGCGCAGATCGGCGACGAGCGCCTGGTGGTACGCGGCGTCGTGCGGCAGCAGCGGGGCCAGCTCCTCGACGGCCCGTACGACCCGGTCGACGGCGTCCTGGGCTCTGGCCCGGGGTGGAGCGCCGTCGGCCTCGAAGTCGATCGAACCGTCCTTGGACTGCCAGGGCCTGATGGCCTCCACGGCGTCCTTCAGCGCGGCCCAGAACGGGTGCTCCACTACGCGATCCACACGCTCCGCAGGCAGAATGACACCCTCCGCCACCGTAGACGAAAGAATTTCCGCCATAACCACACCTCCACCGAAGAAACTCGCGTAAAGACACCGTATCCATCGACTGTTCTCCGGCTCAAGTGGGGCCGCCGGAAATTATCCTGCCCAGCCCTCTCCCCACCGATGTTTTTCCTGCGATACATGGCTCGGTCATGGATCGGTAGCCGAGCCGCGCCTCTGCCGCGGCCCTGTTGTAACCCCCGCGTCGCGGTGGGCCGTTACGCTGAGCGCCGGTCCGGGCAGCCGCCTCAGCACGACCAGCGCTTCAGCACGACCAGCGCTTCAGCACGACCAGCAGAGCCGACAGAAGAGCGAGACACCGTTGACCTTTCTCACCATCGGACACCGCGGAGTGATGGGCGTCGAGCCGGAGAACACCCTCCGGTCCTTCCTCCGGGCCGAGCGCGAGGGCCTGGACGTCATCGAGCTGGACCTGCATCTGAGCAAGGACGGCGAGCTCGTGGTCATGCACGACGCCGACGTGGACCGCACGACCGACGGACAGGGCCCCATCAGCGACTTCACCCTCGCCGAACTGCGCGAGCTCGACGCCGGGCAGGGCGAGCGCATCCCGGTCTTCGAGGAGGTCGTGGACGCCGTGCAGGCGCCCCTCCAGGCGGAGATCAAGGACACCGCGGCCGCGCGTGCCCTCGCCGAGGTGATCACCCGCCGCAATCTGCTGGACCGCGTGGACGTGCTCTCCTTCCACGACCAGGCCATCGCCGAGATCCGCACCCTGCTGCCGACCGCCCGCACCGCGCTCGTCGCCAGCCGCTACGGCCTCGATGTGATCGACCGGGCGCAGGCGGTCGACGCCGGGATGCTGGTCCTCAACATCCGCCGGATCACCCTCGAGCTCGTACAGCGCGCCCACGCGGCCGGCCTCAAGGTCGTCGGCTGGACGGTGAACACCCCGGACCAGCTGAAGCTGGCCCGCGGCCTCGGCCTGGACGGCGGCACCACCGACTACCCGGAGATCAGGCGAGCGGCCCGCTACACGGCGTGACCGGGCTCTTGGGGTTCGGCCTCTGATAGGCCGGCCTCACGCCAGCGGCTTGACCAGCAGCTCGAACTCGAGATCGGCGCAGCGCGGGATGCCGAAGCGCTCATCCCCGTACGGGAACGGCGTCGTCTCCCCCGTACGGGCGTAGCCGCGCCGCTCGTACCACGCGATCAGGTCCTCGCGGGCCGAGATCACCGTCATACGCATCTCCCGCGCACCCCATTCGGCCCGCACCCACCGCTCCGCCTCGGCGATGATCACCTTGCCGAGCCCGGCGCCCTGCAGCGCGGGCCGCACCGCGAACATCCCGAAGTAGGCATGGTCGCCGCGGTGCTCCAGCTGGCAGCAGGCCACCATCTCGCCACCCCGCTCGACCACCAGCATCCGGCCGTTCTCCCCCGTCACCACGGCCGCGACCCCCTCGGGGTCGGTGCGCTGCCCGCCCAGGATGTCGGCCTCCGTCGTCCAGCCCGCCCTGCTGGAGTCCCCGCGATAGGCCGAGTCGATCAGCGCGACCAGCTCCGGCACATCGGCCGCGGTCGCGGTCCGGAAGGTCGGCTCGGCGGCGGGCCGGGTGGCGTCCACGGTCTCCATGAGGTCGGATGTCCTTTCCTTGCGGTGTGCCCTGCGGTGCGCCCTGCGGTGCGCGACACCGCCCTGCGGCGGCAGTCGACCTTAACGCGGGATGCGTAAAGTCGCGCCATGGTGCATGTACTGAGCAGCCGCACCCTGCTGCGGCCGACCGACCCGGAACGCTCCCGTGCCTTCTACGGCGAGACGCTCGGCCTCGCGGTCTACCGGGAATTCGGCGAGGGCCCCGAGCGCGGGACGGTCTACTTCCTCGGCGGCGGCTTCCTCGAACTCTCCGGCCGCTCCGACACCCCTCCGGCCCCCGGCCTCCAGCTGTGGCTGCAGGTCGCCGACGTCGCGGCGGCCCATGAGGAGCTGACGGCCCACGGCGTCGAGGTGCTGCGGCCACCGCTGAAGGAGCCCTGGGGCCTGATCGAGATGTGGATCAGCGACCCGGACGGGGTCAAGATCGTTCTCGTGGAGGTCCCGCACGATCATCCCCTTCGCCATCGACCGGGGACGTAGGACGACTGGAGCCTGGACGGCGCCAAGTGGGCATACTTGGGAACGGCCGTTCACCTTTATCGAAATCGAACCGATCACGAAGGACCTGGTGGCGTGATCCCTGCCCGACTGGAAGCGGAGGCGACCTCGGCGGCGCCCGCCCTCGTGCTGCGCCCCTGGGGCCCGGCGGACGCCGCCGACCTCGTCGAGCTGTACCGGGACGACGTCCTGCGCCGCTGGACGAGTTCGGCCGTGGACGACGAGGCCGGCGCGGAACGGTGGATCCAGGAGCAGCGGCGGGGATGGCAGACGGGGGACCGCTTCACTGACGCGTCTTGAGCTGCTGCACCAGGTGGACAACGCGGCGTCATGCCGCGTCGCGCAGAAGAGCGGATACGATCTGGCCACGCTGCTGCCCGCCGCCCCGCCCGCGTTCCCCCTCGACGGCCATCTGCACATACGGTCCCGGTCAGCGCAGATGACCGCGCTCGTCGACGCGACGCGTCGGTGAGCCCAGGAAGACATCCGGGGCGGTGGGACCGTAGGCGACGTTGAGGGTGTCGAGCCGGTAGTGCCACTCCCCGCCGCAGAGGCCGGCGAACCGGTGGTTGATCTGCCACCGCAGCCACTCCCCGGGGGCGAGCCGCACCGCGGGCGGGCGGCGATGGCGGCGCGGCATACTGAACATCGACACCTGCGGTGGACCGATCCGCAGCAGCCCCCCGTCCTCCCGCAGCGCCACTCCGGCGTCCGGCAGCTCCCGTACGGCCGCATGGGTCTCGAAGGAATCCGCCTCCCGCATCACGACCTCGTGCACGGACGACGCGAAACCCGGCGGCAGCGGGAACGCGATGGGGGTCGCGTTCCTCCGTACGGCTTCGGGGCCGCCGCGGGAGGACTTGGTCCACTCGGTGCGCACCCATTGAACGACGGCGTCCATGACGCCGATGATCGGGCAGGGGCTCGCCGCTCCGCCACCGGCTTTTCGCCGAGGCCGGGTCCGAACCGGCCGTTTACGAGAACGCGTCCAGCGTCGTGAGTTCGCTGGACAGCTCCCACAGCCGGGCCGCCGCGGCGGGGTCCACGGCCCAGGGTTTGACCCCGCCGATCAGCATGTCGTCGGTCGTGGCGGGCTCGGCGATGTCGCAGTCCTGGCAGTACGCACCGCCGTGGCCGTCCAGCAGGGGCGAGGTGGCGGCCCATACGGCCGTCGCCGCGCCCTGGGCAGACGTCTTGAAGCCGTCCGCGGGTGTGCCGTCGGCGGTGATCCAGCCCTGGGCGGTCTGCTCGTCGCGGGGGATGTGCCGTTGGAGGGGGGTGAGGATGGAGCCCGGGTGGAGGGCGAAGGCGTGGACTCCGCTGTGTGCGCCCAGTGTGTCGAGGTGCAGGGCGAAGAGGGCGTTCGCGGTCTTGGACTGGGCGTAGGCGAGCCACCGGTCGTAGCCCGCGCGGAAGTGCGGGTCGTCCCAGCGGATATCGGAGAGGAAGTGGCCCGACGAGGCCACGGACACCACCCGCGCCCCGCCGGGGGCCAGCGCCGGGCGGAGGCGGTTGACGAGGGCGAAGTGGCCGAGGTGGTTGATCGCGAAATGCGCCTCCCAGCCGGGGCCGACGCGGGTCTCGGGGCAGGCCATGACGCCCGCGTTGTTGATGACGATGTCGAGGGCGCGGCCGGTCTCCAGGAAGCGGTCGGCGAAGGCCCGTACGCTCTCCAGATCGGACAGCTCCAGCTGCCACGCCTCCGTCCCCGCGATGCCGCGCAGGGCCTCCTCCGCGGTGGCGGGCCTGCGGGCCGGGACGACGACGTGGGCGCCGGCCCGGGCGAGGGCCCGGGTGGTCTCCAGGCCGAGACCGGAGTAGCCGCCGGTGACCAGGGCGGTCCTGCCCGACAGGTCGATGCCGGTGAGTACGTCGTCCGCCGTGCTGTGCGCGCCGAAACCGCTGCCGATCTTGTGTTGCTCGGTGCTCATGTCCCGGGACGCTAGGACTTGGAGTGCGCACGAGGTCAAGATCGCGACTTCGGGCCCTGGGACGGGCCTTGGGGCGGGCCTTGGGGCGGGCCCTGGGGCGGGGGGATCGCGCTCCCCCGTTGCCCCCGTGCGCTCCCGTATGCGGGGCGCTCGCCGGGCAGCCTCCGGGGGATCCGTCCGTCCCGGGAGGTGCGCCGTGCACGGACCGCCGCTGGCCGGCTGGCTGCTGGTCGCGCTGTGCGCGGCCACGGGGTCGTACTGCCTGCTGCGGATGCGCGGCGAGCCGCCCGGCCGGGTGCGGCGGGCCGCGGGGGCGGAGGCGCTGATGGGGTGGGGGATGGCGGTGATGGCGGTGCCCGCCGCGGCGCTGGATCCCCGGCCGTGGGGCCCGCCCCTGCTCGCGGCGGTGTTCGTCGTGGCGGCCGTACGGGCGCTGCTGCCCGCGTGGCACGGCGGCGGCAGGGCGCTGGGGCATCATCTGCACCACGCGGTCGGGGCGTTGGCGATGGTCTATATGGCGCTCGCGATGGCGGTGGGCGCCCCGGCCGGGGGCCACGGCCACGCCGCGCACGCGGCGCAGGGTCGGGTGCCGGGCGGCGTGCCGGCGCTCACCGCCGTGCTGCTCCTGTACTTCGCGGTGTACGTGGTGTGGTCGGCGACCCGGCTGGCGCCGGCCGGGGCGGGCGGGGGCTCCGGTGGCCTCGCCTGGTCGCGGCGGCCCGAACTGGCCGACGCGTGCAGGCTGTCCATGGGGATCGGGATGCTGGCCATGCTGTTGACGCTCTGAACCGTCGCCCGGGGCGGTCTCGCCCGGCCTCCGGTGATCGTGGCGTACGTCACTTCCGGCCGCAGGACCGTACCCGCCCCGACACCGCGCTCATAAGGTAACGGCCATGATGGTCCCGCTCGCGCTGATGGGCCTCGGCGCCCTGGCGGCGGCAATGGCGCCCCGCCTGCTGGCCCGGTCCGACTGGGCCGACCGCGAACCAGTGCTCGCCCTGTGGGTGTGGCAGTGCGTGGTGGTCGCCGTGCTGCTGTGCTGTGGGCTGACCATGGCGCTCACCGCGGCGGCGGCCTCGCAGGCCGTGCGCGGAAATGTCTTCGCCCCCGCGCCCCACGGCGTGGTGGAGGCGTACGCGCTGTCCGCGTACGGACCCTGGGCCGCCCCCGTCGCCCTCGCCCTGGCCTGCGGCGCCGTATGGACGGCACTGATGCTGACGCGCGAGATCGGCCGGGCGCGGACGCGGCGCAAGCGGCGGCGGGCCGAACTGCTCGACCGCTGCCCGGCGTTGCCCGGCGAGGAGCCCACCGGGGACCGGCTGGTGGTACTGGAGGGCGAGCGGCCCGAGGCGTGGTGGCTGCCGGGCACGCCGCCCCGGCTGGTCATCACCACGGCGGCGCTGCGCCGTCTCAAGGGCCGTCGGCTGGACGCCGTACTGGCGCATGAGCAGGGGCACGCCCGGGCCCGCCACCACTGGCTGCTGCACTGCTCGTCCGCGCTGGCCACGGGCTTTCCGCAGGTGCCGGTGTTCGCGGCCTTCCGCGACCAGGTGCACCGGCTGGTGGAGCTGGCCGCCGACGACTCCGCCTCGCGCCGCTTCGGGCGGCTCACGACCGCGCTCGCGCTGGTCGAACTGAACGAGCACCGCGGGGTGTTCGGGCCCGTCCCGGCCCAGCTCGCGGAGGTCCCGCGGCGGGTGGACCGGCTGCTCGCCCCCGCCGCGCGGCTCACCCCCGCACGCCGCCTGCGGCTGACGGCCGCGGCGGCGCTGGTCCCCGTCGTACCGCTCGTGGTCACGCTGGTCCCGGCGCTGCGGGTGCTGGGCTGAGCGCAAACCGGCTGAGCGGGGCGCAAACCCGCTGAGCGGAGCGTCACCCCGCGGGCAGGTGGCCGGGGCGGGACGCGCGCCCCTCGTCCGCGCCCGGCAGCCCTGGCCGACGCACGCACCCGTCAGTGCGCGATCATCGTCCCATGCACGCCTCGAGGCTCCGTGCCGTACGTACCGCCGCCGTCCTGACCGTGCTGTTCATGGTCCTGCTGATCCTGGTCGTGGCCCGCTGGGGTCCGCTGGAGGACGCCGACGGGGACATCGCCGAAGCCCTGCACCGGACGGCTGTGACGCACCACGGCTGGACCGACGCCAACAAAGTGCTGACCGACTGGGTGTGGGACCCCTGGACGATGCGCGCGGGGACGGCGCTGCTCGTCGGGTGGCTGCTGTGGCGCCGGGAGCGGCTGCTCGCGCTGTGGGTCGTGGCCGTCTCCGCCGCGGGGACCGCGCTCCAGCAGGGCGTCAAGGCGGCGGTCGGCCGGGAGCGCCCGGAATGGCGGAACCCGGTGGACTCGGCGCACTATGCGGCTTTCCCGTCCGGCCACGCGCTCACCACCACCGTCGCGTTCGGGCTGCTGCTGTGGGTGATGGCGCTGTGCGGGGCGCGGCGGGCATGGCTGAGGGCCGCGGCGCTGGTGGCCGCGGTGTCCGTGGCCGGTGTGGGGTTCACCCGCGTGTATCTGGGGGTGCACTGGCCCTCCGATGTACTGGGCGGCTGGCTGCTGGGCGCCGCCCTGGTCTGCGCCGCGGCGGCCGCGTACCCGTACTCCCGGCGGGTCCCGCCGGGCCGTCGCGACGAGCCGGTGGGGGAATCGCCCGATACGCCCCGGTGAGGCGGGCTCGCCTGGAACGATAAGGGCATGACGATCAAGGGTGCGCTCTTCGACTTCTCCGGGACCCTCTTCCGTATCGAGCCGGCCGAGTCCTGGCTGCGGGCCGCGCTCGACGCAACGGGCGCGGCCATCCCGGAGGAGGACATTCCGCGGTGCGCGCGGCAGCTGGAGGACGCGGGGGCACTGCCGGGCGGCGCCCCGCCCCAGGCCGTACCGCCCCATCTGACCGAGCTGTGGGGCGTACGGGACCGCCGCGCCGAGGACCACCGCGCCGCCTTCACCGGGCTGGCCCGCGAGGTGCCGCTGCCCCGCCCGGAGCTGTACGACGCGCTGTACGACCGCCATATGGAGCCGGCCGCCTGGCGGCCGTACCCCGACACGGCCGAGGTGCTGGGCGAGCTGCGGCGGCGCGGGGTGCGGATCGCGGTGGTCAGCAACATCGGCTGGGATCTGCGGCCGGTGTTCCGGGGGCACGGTCTCGACGAGTTCGTGGACGCCTATGTGCTGTCGTACGAGCACGGCATCCAGAAGCCGGACCCCCGGCTGTTCCGGGTGGCGTGCGACGCGCTCGTGCTGGCCCCGGCCGACACCGTGATGGTGGGGGACGACCGGCGGGCGGACGGGGGAGCGTCGCGGCTGGGGTGCCGGGTGCACTTGGTGGACCATCTGCCGGTGGATCAGCGGCCCGACGGGCTACGGCCGGTGCTGGATCTCGCGGGCGGCGCCGAGACGGCCTGACAACCCTGCGAATTCCCCAGACGACCCGTCACAACGACCCGTCATAGACGCGGCAAAGCCGTCGATTTCGGGCGATCCCCCGCGTCGCCCGAAATCGACGGAGTATCGGGGCCGCCCAGGGCACGGTGGCGGACAACCCGAGACCTCACTGAGTATATTGGCCAAGAGCCAGTCAACGCAGGAGTTACAGCATGTCCCCCCGCAGCGCTTCGGTCAATGAGGAGTTGCGCCGTCGGTCCCAGGAGCGTCTCCTCCAGGCGACGGTCGAGCTGGTCGGCGAGCGCGGCTACGAGGCGACGACGCTCGCCGATATCGCCGACCGGGCGGGGGCCGCGCGCGGCCTTGTCTCCTACTACTTCCCCGGCAAGCGCCAGTTGCTGCAGACGGCCGTGCACCGGCTGATGCATCTGGAGCTGGCCAAGGGGCTCGAGCGCGAGCCGCTGCCGGAAGGCGAGGACGCGGGCCGGGAGTGGCTGGCGCGGGCGATCGACGCGATCCTGGGGCTCGCTGTGGAGCGTCCGCGGCTGATGCGGACGCATATGGCGGGCATCCTGACGGCCGAGGGGTTCATCAAGTGCGCCGAGCAGCAGCGGCTGGCCGCGCTGCTCCGCGAGACGATGGTCCGGTACGGATCGTCGGAACCGGACGCCGACTATGTGCTGTTACGCGCGCAGCTGATGGGCGCGGTGGTCGCGGTGCTGCTGCCGGGGGCCCCGGTGCCGGTCGAGCGGCTGCGGGCCGAGCTCTTCAACCGCTACAAGCTGGACTGGGAGTTGGGCGTACCGCCGGGCGCGCAGGCGGGCGATGAAACAAACGCCGGAGCAGACGGCGAAACAGGTGGTGAAACAGGTGGTGACGCCCCGGACGGCCGGAAGCCGTCCGGGGCGGACGGTCAGCGGTAGTCGGGCTGCGTCTGTACGTTCAGCTCGCTCAGCCGCACCGACTTGGCACCGTCGGTGCGCCGGTCGTCGATCTTCAGGACGTCGAAGCCCTTGGCGATGTCGTTCGAGTAGATGTAGCCGTTGTAGTAGTACGCGGACCAGGAGCCCCCGCCCACCAGCGTGTCGGCGGAGATGGGACCGCGCTCGAAGTAGCCGATCTCCTTCGGGTTCTTGGAGTCGGTGAACTCCCAGATGGACACGCCGCCCTGGTACCACGCCTGGACCATGATGTCGCGGCCCTTGACCGGTATCAGCGACCCGTTGTGGGCGACGCAGTTCTCGGTGTTCGCCTGGTAGCGCGGGATCTTGTAGTAGTTCCGGAAGACCAGCTTGCGGCGGTCGCCCTTGCCGACGATGTCGTAGATGCCGTCGGCGCCGTGGTCGGGGCCGACCTCGGCGTTGCAGGTCGCGGCCCCGCCGCCGCCGAGCTCGTCGGTGAACACGACCTTGTTGCCGCGCTCGTTGAAGGTCGCGGAGTGCCAGAAGGCAAAGTTGACGTTGTCCTCGACCCGGTCGATGACGCGCGGCTTGGCGGGGTCGGCGATGTCCAGCAGGACGCCGTCACCCATGCAGGCGCCCGCCGCCAGCTTGAGCTTGGGGAAGCTGGTGATGTCGTGGCAGCCGGTCGTCTTGGACACGCCCGGGTTGGTGGGCGCGCCCGGGTTGCCGCCGTCCGGGAAGAGCACCGGGAAGTCGACGACGGCCGACTTCTCGGGCGCGCGGCGCGGCACCTTGATGACGGAGATGCCGTCGTGCGGCGGCTGGCAGTCCGGGAAGGTGGCGTCCGGGGAGTACGAGGAGACGTAGATGTAGACGTTGTCCCGCTCGGGCACCAGGGTGTGGGTGTGCGAGCCGCAGGAGGTCTCGATGGCGGCGACGTACTTGGGCTCGGTCTTGTCGCTGATGTCGAAGACCTTCATGCCCTCCCAGGACGACTTCTCCGTGGCGGGCTGCGTGGTGCTGTTGCAGGAGTTGTCGCTGCGCGAGGAGTCCGTGGAGAGGAAGAGCAGGTTCCCGGAGACGCTGATGTCGTTCTGCGAGCCCGGGCACAGCACCTGGCTGACGGTCTTCGGCTGCTTCGGGTTGCTGATGTCGTAGATGACGAAGCCGTCGTAGTTGCCCGCGAAGGCGTACTTGCCCTGGAAGGCCAGGTCCGAGTTGGTGCCCTTGAGGGCCTGCTTGGGGATGTTCGTCAGATGGCTGACGTTGTCGCTGTGGACGATCTCGTCCACACCGGGTATCTCGCCGCCCTTGATGGCCGCCTTGACCTCATCGGCCTGCCCGTTGGACACCCGTTCACTCTTCGGGGTGGCTCCGGGGTCGGGCGTCGCGGCCGCCGGGCTCGCGGCGAACAGCGAGGCGAGCAGACCGAAGGCGGCTACGGCGGTGCCGAGGTGCCGGGGGCGCATCGAGGGTCTATGGCGCATCTGGAGTCTGTGCCACGGCTTCAACTGCGTCCTCCCTTCTTTCCCGTTCGGGATCGAACGATGTGTAGGCGTGGGCCGTGGGCAGTATCGCTCGATCCATGTACACCTCAACAGTCGGCAATGAATATGTAACGAAGATTCCTTGCATGGATCAGCCACTTACGTGCTAATACGGTCAGCACAGCTCGTAAAAGTCTCTGGAGGTCACGGTGTTGATCCGGCGTATGACCACGACCGCCCGTGCCGCACGCGCCGCCTCGCTCGCGGTCGCGGCGGTGGCCGCGGCCCTGGCGCTGGCCCTCACCGGCTGCGAGGCCGACAGCGGCGACAAGGCCGGTGACAAGGCCAAGGACTCCGGGCCCTCGGTGATCGCGCCGGGCAAGCCCGGGGAGGCGGCCAAGAAACTGACGGCCGAAGAGGCGGCGAAGGCGAAGGACGACGACTCCCCCAACGCGGCCGATTTCAGCTACGTACGCATGATGATCCAGCACCACCGGCAGGCCCTGGTGATGACCGCCCTGGCCCCCGACCGGGCGAAGTCGTCGAAGGTCAAACGGCTCGCCGAGCGCATCTCCGCCGGGCAGAAGCCGGAGATCGAGGCGATGAAGGGCTGGCTGAAGACGAACGGCGGCACTGACGGCGGCACTGACGGCGACACCGACGGTGGTACGGAAGGCGGTACGGCGGGCCACGAGGGCGGGCACGACCACGGCTCCATGCCCGGTATGGCCACCCAGAAGCAGCTGGATCAGCTGCGCGCCGCCGGCGGAGCCGAGTTCGACAAGCTCTTCCTCAAGCTGATGATCACCCATCACTCCGGCGCGATCTCCATGGCCACGGACGTGCTGGCGCAGGGCAACAACGTGAAGGTGGAGGAGATGGCGGACGACGTCATCGCGCAGCAGAGCGCCGAGATCCGGCGGATGCAGCAGCTCGGATAGCTCGGACAGCGCACATCGCGTGAATCACGGACAGCTCGCGGCGGGCGCCCGGCTCCGGGCGCCCGGCTCTGGTCCGTAACGCCGGCCTCCGCTCCGGAACGTCAGCTTCCGGCCTCGGCTGTCACCCGGGAGCCTGTTGTCCGGCGCGTAAGCCGGACCTTAGCCCCATCGGGTGCGATGCTGGAGACATCCTGCGGAAGGAGCTCCGCCGTGCTTCGCGTAGCAGTCGTCGGATCCGGGCCGAGCGGGGTCTACGCCGCCCAGGCGCTCGTCCAGCAGCAGGCCGTGCCCGATGTGGCCGTGGATGTGCTGGACCGGCTGCCCTGTCCGTACGGGCTGGTGCGCTACGGGGTCGCCCCGGACCACGAGAAGATCAAGTCGCTGCAGAACACCCTCCGCACGGTCCTGGAGCACCCCCAGGTCAGCTTCCTGGGCAATGTGCCGGTGGGGCCGGCACCGCTGGTGCCCGAGCGACTGCTCGGGCTGTACCACGCGGTCGTGTACTGCGTCGGGGCGGCGTCCGACCGCCGGCTCGGCATTCCCGGGGAAGAGCTGCCGGGCAGCTTCTCGGCCACCGAGTTCGTCTCCTGGTACAGCGCCCACCCCGACTCGGCGATCGACGCCTTCGCCCTGGGCGCGCGCTCGGCCGTGGTCATCGGGGTCGGTAATGTCGCGGTCGACGTGGCGCGGGTGCTCGCCCGCGGGGCGGAGGAGCTGCGCGCCACCGATGTACCGCACGCCGCCCTCGACGCGCTCGCCGACAGCCAGGTCACCGATGTGTACATGGTCGGCAGGCGCGGTCCGTCGCAGGCCAAGTTCACCACCAAGGAGCTGCGCGAGCTCGGCGCGCTGGCCGGCGCCGATGTGCTGGTGCGGCCCGAGGAGCTGGCGATGGACCCGGCGTTCGCCGACCCGTCGCGGCTGCCGGGACCCATCCGGCGCAATGTGGAGGTGCTGCGCGACTGGGCGCGCCACGAGCCCGTGGGCCGGCCGCGCCGGATTCATCTGCGCTTCTTCCTGCGCCCGGCGGCGGTGCTCGGCGAGGGCGCCGTACGGGCGGTGCGGTTCGAGCGGACCGCGCCGGACGGGACGGGCGGGGTCGCCGGGACCGGCGACTTCGAGGACGTACCGGCGCAGTTGGTCCTGCGCTCGGTCGGCTACCAGGGCGTACCGCTGCCCGGGCTGCCGTTCGCCGCGGCCAGCGGGACGGTCCCGCATGAGCAGGGGCGGGTGGTGCGCGGCGGCGCGCCCTCGGCCGGCGAGTACGTCGCGGGGTGGATCAAGCGGGGGCCGACCGGGGTCATCGGGACGAACCGGTCGTGCGCCAAGGAGACCATCGCCTCCCTGCTGTCCGACGCCACCGCCCTCGCCGCGCGCCCGGTGACCGAGGACCCGCGGGCGGCGCTGCGCGCGATGGGCCTGGAGCCGGTGGAGTGGCCCGGCTGGCTGCGGATCGAGGCGGCGGAGTCGGCGCTCGGGCGGGCGTTGGGGCGGCCTCGGGTGAAGATCCCGGACTGGCCCGGACTGCTGACCGCGGCCCGCGACGCCCGGGGCTGAGCTCCGCCCCTTCCCAGAACACACAGCCGCAACGCCGGTGAAATCAACAGACTGTTCAAGGCTTCTATCGTCGCGCCCAGTTGTCGTGCTACCCACTCCCCAGCATTCCCGTAGCCGCAAAAGGAGCCGCCATGAAGCCCGCACGCCATCCCGTGGACGAGGTCCCGCCGCCCGGACAGCTCGCGGCCTTCGGTCTGCAGCATGTGCTCGCGATGTACGCGGGCGCGGTCGCCGTGCCGCTGATCGTCGGCGGCGCGATGAAGCTGCCGCCCGCGGATCTGGCGTACCTCATCAACGCGGATCTGCTGCTGTGCGGGATAGCGACCGTGCTGCAGTGTGTGGGGCTGTGGCGGTTCGGCGTACGGCTGCCGATCATGCAGGGCTGTACCTTCGCGGCGGTCACCCCGATGGTGCTGATCGGCACCGGGGGCGGCGGGCTGCCGGCGATCTACGGTTCGGTGCTCGTCTCGGGCCTTGCGATGATCCTGCTCGCGCCGGTCTTCGGGCGGCTGCTGCGCTTCTTCCCGCCGCTGGTGACCGGCACGGTGATCCTGGTCATCGGCCTGTCGCTGCTGCCGGTGGCGGGCAACTGGGCGGCGGGCGGCCAGGGTTCGGCGGACTTCGGGGCGCCGAAGAATCTGGGGCTGGCCGCCGGGGTGCTGATCACCGTGCTGGCCGTACAGCGCTTCGCGCCCGGCTTTCTGGGCCGGGTCGCGGTGCTGGTCGGCATCGTGGCCGGAACGGCGGCGGCCGTGCCGCTCGGCTTCACGGACTTCTCGGGGGTGGGCGACTCCGACTGGGTCGGTGTCTCCACGCCCTTCCACTTCGGCGCCCCGACCTTCGAGGCGGCTGCTGTGGCGTCGATGCTGGTGGTCGCCGTGGTGTCGATGACCGAGACGACCGGGGACTTCATCGCGGTGGGCGAGATGACCGGCCGTGAGGTCGATGCCCGGCGGCTCGCGGACGGGCTGCGCGCGGACGGTGCGGCCACCCTGCTGGGCGGGGTCTTCAACACCTTTCCGTACACGGCCTTCGCCCAGAACGTCGGCCTGGTGGGGATGACACGGGTGCACAGCCGGTGGGTGGTGGCCACGGCGGGCGGGATTCTGGTGCTGCTGGGGCTGGAGCCCAAGCTGGGCGCGCTGGTCGCGGCGGTCCCGGCGCCGGTGCTGGGCGGGGCCGGTCTGGTGATGTTCGGAACGGTCGCGGCGAGCGGGCTGCGGACGCTGGCCGGGGTGGACTTCCGGGACAACCACAACCTCACGGTGGTCGCGGTGTCGGTCGCCGTCGGGCTGCTGCCGGTGGGCGTGCCGGGGGTCTATGAGCAGTTCCCGCACTGGTTCCAGACGATCATGACCAGCGGGATCAGCGCGGGCTGCCTCACCGCCATCGCGCTCAACCTGCTCTTCAACCATCTGCCGACCGGGGCCGGTCGGGCGGCGTCAGCGCCCGCCGGCCGCCAAGCCGCCGGGGACCAGGTCCTGGCGGTCGGCGGCGAGCAGGACGCTGTCGAGCAGTCCGGGGAACAGCGCGTCTAGATCCTCGCGGCGCAGCGCGTTCATCTTGGCGGTGCCCCGGTAGATCTGGTTGATCACCCCGCACTCCCGCAGCACCCGGAAGTGGTGGGTGGTGGTGGACTTGCTCACCGGCAGGGGGATATCCGAACAGGCCAGCTCGCGGGCCTCCCCCGCCAGGGTCCGCACCACCCGCAGCCGCATGGGGTCGGACAGCGCGTGCAGCACGTCTTCGAGGCGGACGGCGTCGCGCGCGGGGTGCTCCAGCGCACGGCTGGTCGACGGCGGCGGGGCGGGGGCGGGGGTCTGCGGCTGCACGGCTGCTCCTCGGTGCCTCGTGTGCCTCGTGACGAGATCCCATTGTACGAGACCCCTCGTAGTTTGACGTTTGGCGTACTACGAGGGTTATCGTACGAGCGATCCACTGGCGAAGACCCGAGAAGACCTGAGACGGAGCCTGCCGTGAGCGCGCTGTTCGAGCCCTACACCCTGCGGTCACTGACCATTCCCAACCGGATCTGGATGTCCCCCATGTGCCAGTACTCCGCCGAGGTCAGCGGCCCGGACGCGGGCGTGGCGGGCGACTGGCACTTCTCGCACTACACCTCGCGCGCCGTCGGCGGCACCGGCCTGGTCCTGGTCGAGGCCACCGCCGTCAGCCCGGAGGGCCGGATCAGCCCCGCCGACCTGGGCCTGTGGAACGACACCCAGACCGAGGCGTTCCGCCGGATCACCGCGTTCCTCAAGGAGCGCGGCACCACGCCGGGCATCCAGCTGGCGCACGCCGGACGGAAGGCCTCGACCGACCGGCCGTGGCTGGGCGGCGGGCCCGTGGCCGAGGACGGGGGCGGCTGGCAGCCGCTCGGGCCCAGCCCGCTGCCGTTCGACGAGGGCCACCCGGTGCCCGAGGAGCTGACGGTCGAGCAGATCCGGGAGATCGTGGGCCAGTTCGCCGAGGCGGCGCGGCGCGCGCTGGCCGCCGGGTTCGAGGTCGCCGAGGTCCATGGCGCGCACGGCTATCTGATCGGCGAGTTCCTTTCGCCGTACAGCAACCGCCGCACCGACGAGTACGGCGGGTCCTTCGAGAACCGGACGCGCTTCGCGCTCGAGGTCGTGGACGCCGTACGCGCGGTGTGGCCGGACGAGCTGCCGCTGTTCTTCCGGATTTCGGCGACCGACTGGCTGACCGAGGACGACTCCGACGAACGCCAGGGTTGGACCGCCGACGACACCGTACGGTTCGCGCGGAAGCTCACCGCCCATGGAGTGGACCTGCTGGACGTCTCCACCGGTGGCAACGCGGCGCGGGTGCGGATCCCGACCGGCCCGGGCTACCAGGTGCCGTTCGCCGCGCGCGTCCGGGCGGAGACCGGGCTTCCGGTCGCCGCGGTCGGCATGATCACCGAGCCTGAGCAGGCCGAGAAGATCGTCGCCGGCGGTGAGGCGGACGCCGTGCTGCTCGGCCGCGAGCTGCTGCGCGACCCGTACTGGGCGCGGCACGCGGCGCGTGATCTCGGCGCGGTCGCCACGGTCCCGCCGCAGTACGGCCGGGCCGTCTGAGCTGGGGTGTCGTGAGGGAGCGGGCCGTTGTCAGTGGTGGGGTGCAGACTCTGAGGTGCTGACCGTGTGACGCCGGACACATCGCAAGGAGTGATGCGCCATGGATGACGTCCTGCTCGCCATCGGCACCCGCAAGGGGCTGTTCCTCGGGCGCCGTGGGGGCGGGGGCTGGGACCTGACCGGTCCCCACTTCCCGATGCAGGCGGTGTACTCCGTCGGCATCGACACCCGCCGTACGGTGCCCCGGCTGCTGGCCGGGGCCGACAGCTCGCACTGGGGTCCGTCGGTCTTCCGCTCCGACAACCTCGGGCGCACCTGGCACGAACCGCCCGCGCCCGCAGTGCGGTTCCCGGAGGGCACCGACACCTCACTGGAGCGGGTCTGGCAGCTGCACCCGGCCGGGCCCGCCGCGCCCGATGTGGTGTACGCGGGCACCCAGCCGGGCGCCATGTTCCGGTCCGAAGACGGCGGCGAGACCTTCGCGTTCGTACGGAGCCTGTGGGAGCACCCACAGCGGCCGGAGTGGGGCGCGGGCTTCGGCGGGCAGGCGGTCCATACGGTCGTCACCGACCCCCGCGACGCCGATGTGGTGCTGGCGGCCGTGTCCTCGGGCGGGGTGTACCGGTCCGCGGACGGCGGGGCGAGCTGGGCCCCGTCCAACACCGGGCTGAAGGCGGAGTTCCTGCCCGATCCGTACCCGGAGTTCGGCCAGTGCGTGCACAAGATCGCGCCGGATGCGGTGGACCCCGACCGGCTGTATCTGCAGAACCACGGCGGGGTGTACCGCAGCGACGACGCCGGGGCGACCTGGCTGGAGATCGGCAAGGGGCTGCCCGCCGACTTCGGATTCGCCGTCGCCGCCCATCCCCGGCGCGGCGGTGTGGCCTATGTGTTCCCGGTCAGCGACGGCTCGGACCGCTATCCGCCCGGCTACCGCTGCCGGGTCTTCCGCACCGAGGACGCGGGGGCGTCGTGGTCCGAGCTGTCCGCCGGGCTGCCGAAGGCCGACCACTACGGGGTGGTGCTGCGGGACGCGCTGCGCACGGACGACGCCGACCCGGCGGGCGTCTACTTCGGCAACCGCAACGGCGAGGTGTACGCGAGCGCGGACGACGGGGACAGCTGGCGGCTGGTCGCCGAGCACCTTCCGGACGTGCTGTGCGTACGGGCGGCGGTGGTGGGGTGAGCCGAGGGACCTGCTCGGGTGAGGTGGCGCACGGCCACGCGCTGAACCACTAGAGTGACGCGACGTGGCTGCACGACCGTTGAACGAAATCGTAGAAGCAGGCTGGGCCAAGGCACTTGAGCCGGTCGAAGGACGCATCGCCGCGATGGGCGATTTCCTGCGGGCCGAGATAGCGGCGGGGCGCACCTATTTGCCGGCCGGACAGAATGTGCTGCGCGCCTTCCAGCAGCCCTTCGACGAGGTACGCGTCCTGATCGTCGGTCAGGACCCCTATCCGACGCCCGGCCACGCCGTGGGGCTCAGCTTCTCGGTGGCCCCCGAGGTGCGCCCGCTGCCCGGCAGCCTGGAGAACATCTACCGCGAGCTGCACACCGACCTCGGCCTGCCGCGCCCGTCCAACGGCGATCTGACCCCGTGGTCCGCGCAGGGCGTGCTGCTGCTCAACAAGGCGCTGACCACCGCGCCGCGCCGGCCCGCCGCGCACCGCGGCAAGGGCTGGGAGGAGGTCACCGAGCAGGCCATCCGGGCGCTGGCCGCGCGCGGCCGCCCCTTGGTGTCCATCCTGTGGGGCCGCGACGCCCGGAACGTGCGCCCGCTGCTCGGCAGCCTGCCCGCCGTGGAATCCGCGCACCCCTCCCCCATGTCCGCCGACCGCGGCTTCTTCGGCTCACGTCCGTTCAGCCGGGCCAATGACCTCCTGGTACAGCAAGGGGCCCAGCCGGTGGACTGGCGCCTTCCCTGACGGCTTCCTTCCTGGTGAGGGGCGGGTAGTCTGCCCGCCATGACGACACATCCGAACACCCCTGCGGGCTGGTACGCCGACCCGCAGGGCACGCCCAACCTGCTGCGCTGGTGGGATGGCGCGCAGTGGACCGAGCACACCCACCCCGGCCAGCCCGGGCAGGTGCCGCAGCAGCAGGCGCCGGTCGCCGACCCGGCCAAGGTCCAGCGCCAGGTGCAGCAGCAGGCGGGCGTCGCCCCGGTCTATGCCGGCGGCGGCACGCTCTTCAGCGAGCCGGTGCTGGTGGTGAACCAGAAGGCCAAGCTGATCGAGCTCACCAACGAGTACAGCGTCTTCGACCAGCACGGGCGCACCATCGGCTCGGTGGTCCAGGTCGGCCAGAGCACCCTGAAGAAGGTGGCTCGGTTCGTCTCCAGCCTCGACCAGTTCATGACCCACAAGCTCGAGATCCGCGATGCCCAGGGCCAGCCGCATCTGGTGCTCACCCGCCCGGCGAAGTTCATCAAGTCCAAGGTGCTGGTGACGCGCCCGGACGGGCAGCCGGTCGGCGAGATCGTGCAGCAGAACGCCATCGGCAAGATCAACTTCGCCATTCAGGTCAACGGCCAGCAGATCGGCGCCATCAAGGCGGAGAACTGGCGCGCCTGGAACTTCGCCATCGTCGACCACACCGACACCGAGATCGCCCGGATCACCAAGACCTGGGAAGGTCTGGCGAAGACGATGTTCACCACCGCGGACAACTACGTCCTGCAGATCCACCGCCAGCTGCCCGACCCGCTGCTGAGCCTCGTCGTGGCCACCGCGCTGACCGTGGACACCGCGCTCAAGCAGGATGCGCGCGGGTTCGGCTGACCGGTGGGTGACAGTACAACGGTGGGTGACAGTACGGAGCAGGGATTCGTACTCGGCATCGACTCCGGCGGCTCCGGCGTCCGAGTCGCGCTCGCCCGCGCCGACGCCCCGTACGAGGGAGACGGGGACGGCGGCGAGGAGCGGGGCGGCGGTGGGGGCGACGGCCCGGCGAGCGGGCTGACCTGGTCCTCGTCCGTGCCCACGCCCGCCGTGGTCGGCGACCGGGGCATCGACGCGGACAGTCTGCTCGCCCGGGTCCTCCCCGCCGCCCGCGCACTGCTGCGCGAGGCGGGGGCGGACCGTGTGGCGGCGGTGTGCGTCGGCGCCGCGGGCATGGCCTCGCTCGGCGACGATCTGCGCGCCAAGCTGCCGGACGCGCTGGCGAGTTCGCTGGGCATCCGGCGGCTGGCCCTGGCGGCCGACGGGGTGACCGCCTACGCCGGCGCCCTGGGCCAGCGGCCCGGCGCGGTGGTCGCGGCCGGCACGGGCCTGATCGCGCTGGGCGCCCTGCCGGGCGATACGGCGGACGCGGGCGGCGCGGACGGCGGCGGGGACGGTGACGGCGGCGGGGAAAGTACGGCCCGTTCGGCTGCCGGTGCCCGCGGGGGCGGCGGCTGGCGCCGTGCCGACGGCTGGGGCCATCTCCTCGGCGACTGCGGCGGCGGGGCCTGGATCGGCCGGGCCGGACTCGAAGCCGCGATGCGCGCGTACGACGGGCGCGAAGGCGGCTCACAGCCGCTGCTGGCGCGTCTGGAGGCGGTCTTCGGACCTGCGGGCGAGCTGCCGGGGAAGCTGTATCCGCGCCCCGACCGGCCCGCCGTGCTGGCCTCGTTCGCGCCCGAGGTCGGGCGCTGCGCGGAACAGGATCCGGTCGCGGCCGCGATCCTGTGGGACGCCGCACAGCACATCGCACAAGCCGCGGAGGCGGTCTGCCCGGATGTGGAGGGGTGTGTGGTGGCACTCACCGGCGGCCTCTTCCGTATGGGCGCGCCCCTGCTCGTACCGCTGCGCGCCCAGTTGGCCGAGCGGCTGCCGAACGCCCGGGTGACCGAGGCGGCCGGGGATCCGCTGGCCGGCGCGGTGCGCATCGCCACGGCGCTCGCCACGAACTCGCTGCGCCTGCCGCTGGACGCGGCGCTGTTGCGCGTCATGGACATCGTCATGGACGTCGGCATGGACATCGGCATGGACATCGGCTCGGTCGCGCCGGAGTCTTAAACCCGCCATCGCCCGGCGTCAAGGCAAACAGCGGTAAAGCGAACAGTGTCGAACAACACGGCTCGGCAAATAGGGACAGAAGACCCCGCGTCGCACCCTCCCGAACAGTCGATCACAACAAGCGACTAACATGCGGCGCCATGAGCTCCCCCACTGGGCCCGCGTCCGGCCTGCCTGTACGAATGCCGCGTCCCCGCCAGCCCGGACGGCACCGCCGACCGGAGCCCGTGGTCGCCCCTGTAGGCGCCCCTCCGCTGGTGCTGGCCGTCCCGGGCTCTCCTGACGACGCCACCCGGAGCCTGGCCGAGGAGGTCCTGAGCATCGCCCGCTCCGAGCTGCCCGGCCTCGACGCCCGGATCGGGTACGTGGACGGCGACGGTAACGGGGAAGGTGCGAGCGAGGACTTCCCGGCCCTTGAGGGCGTGCTCACCCGCGCGGCGCAGGAGCGCGGCGAGCGCGCCCGCCGGGCCGCCGCGGCGGCCAAGGCCAAGGCTGAGGCGGAGGCCGAGGCGCTGGGTGAGGAGGGCGCGGCCGCGGTGGCCGCCGCCGAGCCCGCCGTCACCGACGAGACCGCCTCCGCCGTCGTCGTGCCGCTGCTCGCCGGGCCGGACAACGCGCTGCTGCGCCGGATACGCCAGGCCGTCAAGCACAGCGGCTCCGCCGCCGAACTCACCGACGTCCTCGGCCCGCATCCGCTCCTCGCCGAGGCCCTGCACGTACGCCTGTCGGAGGCGAGCCTCGCCCGCGCCGACCGCGCCCGCCTCTTCACGGTCGCCACCGCCGCGGACGGGATCGTCCTCGCCACGGTCGGCGGCGCCGAGGCGGCCCAGGCCGGCGGCATCACCGGCATGCTGCTCTCCGCGCGCCTGGCCATACCGGTGATGGCCGCCGCGCTGGACGAGGACGGGGCCGTCGTCCGCGTCGCCGAGCAACTGCGTACGGCCGGCTCCACCCGGCTGGCCCTCGCCCCCTACCTCATCGGCCCCGAGGTCGCGGCCGACCTCCCCGCGGCCGCCGCCGAAGAGGCGGAGTGCGCGGCGGCGGAGCCGCTCGGCGCGTACCCGGCCGTGGGCAAGCTGGTGCTGGCGAAGTACGCGACGGTCCTGGGCATCAAGCTCCAGCCGAACCCGGCCATGCGCTGACGCCGCGCTGAGCCGTACGGGTACATGGCGGCCCCCGCCACAGGGGCCGCCGCTTGCGCGGCGGGGCGGTCGGTCGCCCGCTCAGGCGAAGATCACGCACGAGGCCGCCGGGGCGGCGAGGGAGCCTGTGAGAGTGGGCACGCCCGACGACGGGTCGATCCGGAACCAGGTCACATCGCCGGAGCGCTCGTTCGCGGCGTAGAGGTGGCGGCCCGAGGGGGCGAGGGTCAGGTCGCGGGGCCAGTGGCCGCCGCAGGGGGTGGTGGTGACCAGCGTCATCGTGTCGCCGGACGCGTCGAGGGCGAGGGTCGCGACGCTGTCGTGGCCGCGGTTGGCGACCCAGGCGAACCGGCCGTCCGCCGAGACGACGATCTCTGACGGAAAGTTGGGGACGTCCGTACCGCTCGGCAGGACGCGTACCTCGCCGAGCGGGTCGAGGGTGCCGGACGCCGCGTCCCAGCGGCACACCGTGACCGTCGGGTCCAGTTCGTTGACGACGTAAGCGCGCTCGCCGCGGGGGTGGAAGGCGAGATGGCGCGGGCCGCTGCCGGGGCGCAGCCGGGCCTCGCGGTGAACCCGCGGGGTCACTCCAGCTCCCCCACCCGTACCCGCCGCGTACACCCACACCGAGTCCGTCCCCAGGTCGACCGCGAGCACCCAGCGCCCCGACGGGTCCGGCACGACGGCGTGCGCGTGCGGGCCCTCCTGGCGAACGGCGTCGGGGCCGCTGCCCTCGTGGCGCAGCACCGCCGACGGCTCGGCGAGCGCGCCGTCGTCCCGGACCGGGAGCGCGGTGACGCTTCCGGAGCCGTAGTTGGCGGTGAGGAGGTGCCCGGCGGCGAGTGCGAGGTGCGTCGGGGCGGCGCCGCGCACCGGTACGGGGGTGCCCAGCGGGACGGGCGGCCGGGTGGTGTCTGCGACGCGGAAGGCGGCGGCCGCGCCGTCGTCGGTCTCGCTCACCGCGTAGAGGGTTCCGCCGCCGGGGGCGAGCGCGAGGTAGGAGGGGTTGGGCACGGCGTCCGTGCTGTACAGGGCGACCAGCGCGCCTGTCTCCGCGTCCACGGACGCGACCGTGACTCCGGCGCCGCCCGCCGAGGTGAACGACCCGATGTACGCCCGCTGTCCACTGCCTGTGGTGCTCACCGCACTGCCCTTCCGCCGACTTTACAGATGCAGCCCGACGGTAACGCAGCGGTCTAGACCAACCCGGCCAACTCCCCCAACTCCCCCAACTCCCGAGTATCTCGCCGCTCGCGCGCGTCACGCCCCCGCGAGCGGCGCCCGCGCGCCGCCGTACAGCGGTGCCGCGAGCCCGGCGAGCGCCACCTCCAGGCCGTGGAGGTGGGCGAGGGCGCGCTCCGCACCCGGGTGATGGTGCGGCTCGGCACCGGGCGCGGTGGGCTCGGCGGCGGGGCGGACGGCGGGGTTCACCAGGCGCCCCACCGCGGCCTCGACCCGCAGACAGGCGGCGCTCAGCCGGGCGTCGTGCGAGGCGTCCGGGTCGGCGGCGAGCTCGGCGAGGCCGCGTACCTGCCGGGCGCAGTCGTCGAGGGCCACCATGACCTGCCGGGCCCGGGACTTACGGGCGCGCAGCGGGCTGAGCGGGTGCAGCAGCGGGGCGATCGACATCCGCAGCCTGGCCAGCACCGCTTCGAGTTCGGCCACCCGAGGCGCGGGGTCGGCGGCCGGGTCACCCGCGAGCCGCCGTCGCGAAGATCCTGCGGCTGCTCCTGGAGCAGCCGCGCACCAGCGTGCGCGAGTACGCCCGGGTCCTGGGCGTCGCGCGCGGCACCGTACAGGCGCGGCTCGACCGCCTGGAGCGGGACGGGGTGATCACCGCCTATGGGCCGAGCGTGTCCCCGGCCGCCCTCGGCCATCCGGTGCTGGCCTTTGTCCATATCGAGGTCACCCAGGGCCATCTGGACGACGTCGGCGACGCGCTCGCCGAAGTGCCCGAGATCATCGAGGCGTTCTCGATCACCGGCGCCGGGGATCTGCTGACCCGGGTCGTGGCGCGGGACAACGAGCATCTGGAGGATGTCGTCCAGCGGCTCATCCAGCTGCCGGGCGTGGTCCGCACCCGCACCGAGATGGCGCTGCGCGAGCGGGTGCCCCACCGGGTGCTGCCGCTGGTCGAGGCGGTGGGGCAGGCGGCAGCCACGGCCAAGCGGGAACGGGCGGCGGCCCCGACCGGACGGGACCAGGCGGCGCGAGCCCGCCGGGAGGGCTGACCGCCCCGCTTGGCATGCTGGTGCCCATGACGTCCCGCACCACGCCCCACGCCTCCCGCACCCCGGCGGTCCTCTTCGACCTGGACGGCACGCTCGTGGACAGCGAGCCGCACTACTACGAGGCGGGGCGGCTGACCCTGGAGCGGTACGGGGTCACCGGCTTCACCTGGGAGCACCACTCCCGCTTCATCGGGATCGGCACCCGCGAGACCCTGGAGACCCTGCGCGCCGAGTACGGCATCGACGCGCCCGTGGACGAGCTGCTGGCCGTCAAGAACCGCCACTACCTGGAGCTGGTGGGCACCGCCGCCACGGCATTCCCCCAGATGCGCGCGTTCGTGGAGCGGCTGCACACCGCCGGGCACCCCCTCGCCGTCGCGTCCGGGTCCTCCCGCGCCGCGATCGACGCCGCGCTGGAGGCCACCGGGCTGGGCTCACTGCTGACCGTGCGGGTCTCGGCGGAGGAGGTCGGCCGCGGCAAGCCGGAGCCGGACGTCTTCCTGGAGGCCGCGCGCCTGCTGGGCGCTGCCCCGGCCGAGTGTGTGGTGGTGGAGGACTCCGCGCCCGGGGTCGAGGCGGCGCGCCGGGCCGGGATGCGCTGTATCGCGGTGCCCTACGTCCCGGACGGCCGGCGGCCCGGGAGCGACGAGGGCGAGGGCCAGGACGGCGCCGCGTTCGCCTCGGCCGGGCTGATCTTCGCGGGCGGCCAGCGGGAGTTCGACGCACACATCGCCTACGACTGGGTCGCACAATCGAACTGACGCCCCGATTTCCGTCCCTCCGTCACCCGATGGAATGATGCGCTCGCCCGCGAAATTCCTAGAAGATGGAGGGCATATGAGGAGATTAGGGGGAACCGCGGTGCGTCGCTGGGGAGCGGCCGTCATCGCATCCACGGCGGCCGTATCGCTCGCGCTGCCGGTATCGAGCGCGCAGGCCGCCGGCGGTCCGTCGGGGATCAGCGCCAAGGGCGCTTATCTGCTGGACAACACCGCCAACAAACAGCTGTGGGCCAAGGCCGCCGACACCAAGCGGCCGATGGCGAGCACCACCAAGCTCATGACCGCGGTCGTGGTGCTTGACTCCCGGGGGCTGAATCTCAGCAAGAAGGTCGCCGTCAAGCAGTCGTACATCGACTACGTCGCCCGGGTCGGCGGCAGCAAGGCGGACCTGAAGAAGGGCGACAAGCTCACCGTCAAGCAGATGCTGTACGCCCTGATGCTGCCGTCCGGCTGCGACGCGGCCATGGCGCTCGCCGACACGTTCGGCACCGGTGACACCACGGCCAAGCGCACCAAGTCGTTCATCTCCCAGATGAACAAGAAGGCGTCCGCGCTGGGGATGACCAAGACCCACTACGACACCTTCGACGGCATCTCGTACGGGGGGCAGAACTACACCACCCCCCGCGACATGGCCAAGCTCGCCCGGCATGCGCTCGGCAACTCCACCCTCTCCACGGTCGTCAAGTCCGTCGACACCGTTCAGAAGGCGCCGGCGGCCAACGGCAGGACGAGGACGTACTCCTGGAACAACACCAACCGGCTGCTGGGTTCGTACAGCGGCGCGATCGGCATCAAGACGGGCACCGGTACCGCGCCCGGCAGGTGCCTCGTGTTCGCCGCCAAGCGCAACGGGCGGACGGTGGTGGGCGTGATTCTCAACGCCCCGAAGCGGTACCCGGACGCCAAGAAGATGCTCGACTGGGCGTTCAACTCCAGCACCACGGTGAAGTGGCGCCAGCTCCCCAAGGGCGCGCAGCAGGACTGATCCGCTCAGTCCCCCAGCGCTCGTGAGCGCGTGACGCCCCGTCCGGACCGGCTCCCGGCTGTGCATGGCCAGCGCCGGCACCGGCTACAAGCTGTCGCTGGGCGCGGACGGGCCGCCCGGCTCGTACCAGGACTTC